>JAKLIE010000263.1 GCA_022709775.1 Pseudomonadota bacterium | reverse complement strand
ACGCCCGAGGCTGATGTTCAGGTGCCGGCAGACCGCCTCCGCGAGCTTCGGGTTGGCGGTGCCGGTGAAGACGCGCATCCGTTCGTAGGCCATCGTCGGTGTCTCACAACGACGCGGGCAGGTCGCCGGCCTTCCGGCGGCCTGCCCGACGCGTCAAAGTGGCTGGGGAGGAAGGATTCGAACCCTCGTATGCCGGAATCAAAATCCGGTGCCTTAACCAGCTTGGCGACTCCCCAGCGGAAACCGGCGCACGGCCCCTCGAGGCCAAAAGCGCGCGGGGACCGCTGGATCCCCGCATCTCTACCTTCCGAGACTCTACGCGAATGCGGCGAGCGGATGCCGCGCAAGCGTCCGGACGACGCGGCCCCGCAGACCCGCGGGAAGCGCGAGCACGGCCCGCGCCGCGTCGTCCTCCCGCGCGAACGGTGCGAACACGCACGCGCCCGAGCCGGTCATCCTCGCCTGCGGCGACAGTCTCGTCAGGACCGCGAGCGCTTCGGCCACCGCCGGATGCCGGGCGCACGCGACGCCCGCCAGATCGTTCCGGCCGTAACCCTCGGAAAAGACGTCCATTTTCGCCGACGGCGTCGATCGTGTCAAATCCGGCGACCCGAAGATCGACGCGGTCGCCACGTGCACGTCCGGAAACGCCAGGGCGAGGTGCATCGCCGGCATCGTCATCGCGGTGAGCCGCTCGCCGATGCCTCGCGCGAGCGCCGTCTCGCCGAACACGAAGAACGGCACGTCGGCGCCGAGCTCCCCCGCGACGTCGATCAGCGCCTCGCGCGAAAGCCCGAGGTCCCAGAGGCGGTCGAGCGCGAGCAGCACGCTCGCCGCGTCGGAGCTCCCGCCGCCCAGGCCCGCACCCATCGGGATCGCCTTGTCGATCGCGATCGAGACGCCGCGGCGGCTGCCGGTCGCCTGCTGCAACCGGCGCGCGGCGCGCAGCGCCAGATCCTCGTCGACCGACACGCCGGGGACCTCGCCCGCGCGCACGACCGCGCCGTCGTCGCGCACCTCGAGCGTCAGCGTGTCCGCGAGGTCGACCAGCGTGAACAGCGACTCGAGCGTGTGGTAGCCGTCCGCCCGCCGGCCCGTCACGTGCAGGAACAGGTTGACCTTTGCCGGGGCGGGGACGACGAGACGGCGTGCCCGGGGATTCGCGTTCATCGCGATTTCATCGCCACGCGTCGATCACGATGCGCACCTCGAGATCCGGATAGGTCGCGAAGAGGCGCAGCGGCCGCGCAGCGCCGTCGTCGTACGCGAACACGACCGACCAGCCGTCCTGCCGCAGCACGAGCACGCGGCCGGATGCGTCGCGCTCGATCGCGTGCGGCGAGCCCGGATGGGGCGCGGCGCGGATCCACCACCCGAGGCTCTCGACCGGCAGGGGAAAGCCGAGCGAGCGCTCGGCCAGCGTCGCGGCATCGCGCGCGCGCTCGACCGGACGGTCGGGCCGCTCGATCGAGGCGCCGTCCGCATCGCGCTCGAGACGGGCGAGCGTCGTGCCCATCGGCGTCGCGAGCTCGATCGCGTCGCGGCCGGGAACGTGCTCCCAGACGAAGTGCGCTGCCGCGCCTTCGGTACCGCGCCGCGCGGACAGGCGCCCGCTCACGTCGAACGCCGCGTCCGCGACCGGCCCGGCCGTGGGCACGGGCACCGGGAGCGTCGCGCACGCTCCGAGTAGGAGCGTGCAGGCGGCGAGCGCGGCCGTTCGCAAGGACCGCGCTACCGCGACAACCGGCGCATCGTCTCGAGGAGCACCGGATGGTCGGGCGCGTCCTTCAGCTGCGCCGCCCAGATCTCCTTCGCGCGCTCGCGCTCGCCCTTCACCCACAGGACCTCGCCCAGGTGCGCGGCGATCTCGGCATCCGGGCGGCCGGCATAGGCGCGGCCGAGGTAGACCAGCGCGTCGTCGTGGCGTCCGAGCTTGAACATCGCCCAGCCCATGCTGTCGAGGATGAACGGGTCGTCCGGCGAGAGCGTCAGCGCCTTCTCGATCAGCGCGCGGCCTTCCTCGGCACGGGCGGTGCGGTCCACGAGCGTGTAGCCCAGCGCGTTCAGCGCCTGCGGATCGTCGGGCTTGAGCTCGATGAGCCGCTTTAGCCGGGTCTCGGCGACGTCGAGCCGGTCGAGCTTCTCGGCGACCATCGCGCTGTCGTACAGAAGGTCCGGGGCGTCGGGAAAATCGGCGAGCCCCTGCTCGAGCACCGCATAGGCGCCCGCGACGTCGCCGGTTTCGCGCAGGAGCGAGGCCTCGGCCTGGCGAACCTGGATGCGCTGGTCGATCGTGACGGCGGGCAGGTCGGCGAGCCAGCGCCTGCCTTCGTCGACGCGGTTCAGCTTGCCGAGGATGGCGGCGACGCGCAGCTTCGCGAGCCACGCACGGTCGCCGTCGGTCACCGCCTTGTACCGCGCGATCGCCTCGTCGTAGCGCCTGGTCTCCTCGGCGATCTGCGCGAGGTAGAGCTGGGCGCTGCCGTCGTCGCCCGCCGCGGCCAGCTTCGCGAACTGCGCCTCGGCGGCGGCCCAGTCCTTCATCTGGTAGGAGAGGATCGCGACGCCCATCGCGTACTCGCGCACGTCGGGTTCCTCGGCGGCAAGCGCCGCGAAGATCGCCCGGGCCTCGGACAGGCGTTTCTGCTCGACGTAGTACTGCGCGAGCGCGCCCCGGACCGGTCGCGAGTCCGGCTGCGTCTTCAGGAACGCTGTCAGGTACGCGACCGCTTCCTCGGTCGACCGTTTCGCGAGGATCTCGGACTTGAGCAGCGCCGCGCGCTCCCAGTCGGGCCTGAGCGCGAGCGCCCGGTCCACGCGCTCGAGCGCGATCGCGGCCATCGCGGGATCGGAGGCGCCCGCGCCGATCGCCGCGAGCGCCACCGCGAAGTGAGCCTCGGGCGACGAGGCGTACGGCGCGGCGAGGTCGCGGATCATCGCGTAGACCGCGGCCTTGTCGTCCTGGCGCGCGAACGCGCGATTGAGCTGGAGGAACGCGTCGGCGACGCCCCCGCCGGTAAGCGCCTGGTCGGCCAGCAGCTTCTCGAGCCGCGCCTTCAGGTCCGCTTCGGAGAGACCGCCCGACGCGCCTTCGCGCGACGCGGGCCCGCCGGCCTCGAGCGCCGACAGCATCTGCCGGGGCCGTTCGGCGTCGGGGGCGAGCTCGCCCCAGAGCTTAGCGGCAGCCTCGGCGGTTGCGCGCTGGCGCGTCGCGTATGCGATCTCCGCGGCACGGCGCGCAAGCTGCGCGTCCCGGAGCTCCCTCGCGACCTCGAGATACGCGCGTGCCGCGAGAGCGGGGTCGCCGCGCTGCAGGGCGATGTCGCCGAGCAGCAGCCGGTAGAAGAGGTCGGCGGAAAGTCCCGTCGGCAGATCGCCCGGCGCCGAAGGTGCCTCCACGGGGGCGGCCGGCGCCGGCGACGCCGGCTGTGGGAGCGCCGCAGGGGACGCCGCGATCGCGGCGGCGAACGTCGCGGCCAGCGAGAAGCGGCGGCGGAAGGCGGAACTCATCGGCATTCGGGGGGCGTTCCTCGGGGTCTCGGGCGTGCCGGCCCGCCGGGCGATCTTAGGCTATAGTCCGCGGCCCAACAAACGCGCGCGCGCCGGTCCGCCTCCGCACGCGCCGCCCGCGCACCGTGCCCGAGCTGCCCGAAGTCGAGACCATCCGCCGAGGCGTCGTGCCCGCGCTCGTCGGCCGCAGCGTCGCCGCCGTGCACGTGTACGACCGTCGATTGCGCTGGCCGGTTCCGCGCGACCTCGAACGCGCGCTCCCCGGACGGCGAGTCGCCGCGATCGACCGCCGAAGCAAGTACTTGCTCTTCCGGATGGCAACGCCGGACGGCGTGCCGCCCGGCCAAGCGACGCTGCTCGTGCATCTGGGCATGACCGGCAGCCTTCGGATCCACGCCGGCGCCCCGGCGCGCATGTTGCACGATCACGTCGACGTCGTCTTCGACGACGGCACGACGCTGCGCTACCGCGAT
>JAKLIE010000262.1 GCA_022709775.1 Pseudomonadota bacterium | reverse complement strand
AAGATGGACAAGGATCGCTTCCGCCGCGACCTGGGCGAGGTCATCGAGCACTACCGCGAGGTCGGGCGGCGAATCGGGACGCCCGGGGTCTGAACACCGGGGTCAGATTCGAATCTGACCCCGGTGTCGATGTTCAGAGCCCGAGCACGGTGCCCGTGAGACCCGGCTCGCCGGTCGCCCAGATCTCCTCGAACCGCGCGACGAGCGGCCGCGCCGCGATCGGCGAGTCGAACGCCAGTGCGGCGCGCGGCCCGTCGACGTGGAACCGGTGCAGGAAGTGCCGGTCGTCCGCGATCACCAGCGGATCCATCGCGTTCCTCGCCTCGGATCCCGTCCGGTAGACGGTGATCGCGTGGCCGTAGTGGCGCAGCACCGTGACGATGCGCGGGCACGACTGCGCGAGCCAGCGCGTGTCGTGCACGATCACCTCGACGCGCGGTCCGCGCGCTCGACGCAGGAACGCGACGAGCCGCTCGGCCCGGTCGGCCGTGTGCCATCCGCCCTGCGACAGGTCGACGTCGAACACCCGGAGGCGGGACCTCGCCCGGTCGACGAGCGCGTCGATGGCCTCGACCTGCTCGGCGATCGACGCGAGCATCCGCTCGAACGGTAGCGGAACGTCGTCAGGCGGTGCCGAGGTGGAGCCAGCCATGGCGGTACCAGTCGAGGAGCAGGAAGTGCGCGTTCGCGTCGAGCGCGCGCGCGTCGCGCGCCGGGAGCGAGCGCCGGTCGGCGAACCGCCGGAGTGCGGCGCGCGCGGTCGCCGGCACCGTCACGCGCTCGCCGTTGACGTACATCGCGCGGGCGTCGTAGAGCGCCTGCGTGCGCAGGTCCAGCCTCGCGCCGCGGCGCGCGAGCGCCTTCGCGAACGCATCGATCCCCGGGACGCGCGCGGGCGGCCCGAAGTACACGTGGGCCTTGGGCTCGGAGAGCCATGCGCCGACGAACGCGTCGACGTCGCCGGGCGCGATCCGGATGCGCGCGAGCGTCCGGGCGAATCGCGCCTGCATCGCCGCGGGGATGCGCGCCGGCGTTCGCGTGGCGGCGAGGTCGGGATCGGCGTAGCGTCCCGACAGGTCGACCGCTTCCGCGAGGTGCGTGAGGAACGCCTCGGCGACCTCCTGCGCGAGCGCCGCGCGGAACCCGATCGAGTAGGTCGTGCACGCGTCGACCGCGACGCCGTCGTGCGCGGCCTGCGGCGGCAGGTAGAGCATGTCGCCGGGACCGAGCACCTCGTCGTGGCCGGGCTCGAATCGCGCGAGGATGCGCAGCGGGAGGTCCGGGACGAACGCGAGGTCGCGCTGCGTGCCCCAGCGCCAGCGGCGCCGGCCGAAACCCTGCAGCAGGAACACGTCGTAGGAGTCCACGTGCGGGCCGACGCCGCCGCCGGGCGCGGCGTAGCTCACCATCACGTCGTCGAGGCGCGCGTACGGGATGAATCGGAATCGCCGCATCAGCGCGTCGGCGCGCGCGTCGACGAGGTTGGTTCCCTGCACGAGGAGCGTCCAGGCGCGCGAGGGAAGCGATGCGAGCCTGCGCGGTGCGAACGGTCCGTGATCGACGCTCCATCGCTTGCCGGACCGCACGACGAGGCGCGACTCGACGTCGTCGCGGCAGGCGAGCGCGAACAGGTCGTCGCGCGAGAAGGGTCCGGAGAATCCCGGCACCGCCTCGCGGACGAGTCGCCCGCGCTTCTGCCAGTGGCGGCGCAGGAACGCCGCCGGCGGCAGGCCGCCGAGCGGCGGGCCGTCGGGGGGCCGTTCGCGACGGTCGGGTATCGTTGCGGACGCGGTAGCCATGATGCGGCTGCGATTATAGGTCGCGGCCGCGCCCGGCGCTTCCGCGGCGTCAGGGCATCGCCGCGAGGATGCGCTTGAACTCGTCCTCGCCGTACGCCCGCAGCGTGTGCGAGCGCACGTTGCCGAGCGAGCCGATCTTGAGCAGCACCGCGGTCACGGCGTCCTCCGGCCCGTCCATCGTCACGACGATGTCGCAGCTCCCCACCGTCCAGTAGACGCTCTTGACGGTCACGCCCATCTTCCCGGCCGTCGCCCGGAACGCGTCGAAGCGCGCGGGCGAGTCCTTGACGTTGCGGATTCCCTGATCGGTGAAGCTCACGAGGCTGACGAACGTTGCCATGGCACCCTCCGGGAGTAGCGATCCGCGATCCTCTTCGCCGCCCGGGTCACGGCCGGCCGGCGGGATCCGTTGTCGCCGGGGCAGTCTGCGCCGCGGGCGCGGCGCCCGTCAACGCGCGGGCGCGGGGGCGCTGCGCGCAGGCGTAGAATGCCCCCGATTTCCATCACTCAACCCGCGCGTCGCGCGCCTACGGGGATCCTCGATGAACGTCTTCGCCAACACCGTCGTCTCGCTCGTCTTCAAGCTCTACGACGAACGCAACCAGGTGATCGAGGAGACCTCCGATCCGATCGCGTACCTGCACGGCGGCTACTCGGGCATCTTCCCGCGCGTCGAGGAGGCGCTCGGCCGGAAGAAGGTCGGCGAGTCGGTCTCGGTGACGCTCGATCCCGCGGACGCGTTCGGAGACTACGATCCCAAGCTCGTGCGGATGGAGCCCGTCGAGACGCTGCCGCCCGACATCGCGGTCGGCGGCTACCTCGTGTCGGAGCAGGACGGCGAGGAGATCGTGTGGCGCGTCACCGACATCGCGGAAGGCAAGGCGGTGCTCGACGGCAACCACGAGCTCGCCGGCCAGCGCGTGCGCTTCGACGCGACGATCGTGGACGTCCGGCCCGCGACCCAGGAAGAGGTCACGCACGGACACGTGCACGGGCCGCACGGGCACCACCACCACTGATTACTCGCGTTTCCAGGCCGCGCGGCGACGGCCGTCGGGCGGCCCCGGCCGGGCTAGCCGATCTCGCGCAGCATCGTGAACCTGACGACGCCGTGCGGAAGCGCACGAAGCTCGAACACGACGCGGTAGCCGAGCGACGCGTAGAACCGCGGCGCCTGGAAGCTCAGCGTCTCGAGGTACAGGGCCCGGCAGCCGCGCTGCACCGCGCGCGCCTCGAAAGCGCGCACCAGCGTCGCTCCGATCCCCCCGCGCCGGTGCGCCTCCGAGACCCAGAGCTGCTGGATCTCGGCCGCCTGGCCCCACGTGCGGCCGACGGCGCCGCCGATCACCTCATCGCCCGGTCCCTTCGCGAAGCAGGAGAGCGGTCGCACCTCGTGCAGCGGCGCCGCCGCGTCGTTGAAGGCGCCCAGACCCGCATCGACGATCGCGCCCGCTTCCCGAGGAACGTCGTCGTGCACGTCGATCCTGATCGGGTCCATCGCGCGACTTCGCCGTGGCGGGGGCGGTGGCGCGCTCAGTCGCCCGACGCCAGGCGCCTGAGCTCGTAGAGCGCCTCGAGCGCCTCGCGAGGCGACATCGCGTCCGGATCGAGCGACGCTACGCGGTCGGCGAGCGCTCGGGCACGCGCGACCTCGGCCTCCTCCGGCGCGGACGCCTGCGTCGAGAACAGGTCCGACTGCCCCTCGCCCGCGCGTGCGAACGTGTCGAGCCGCGCGAGGTAGTTGCGCGCCTGGCGCACCGTGTCGGCGGGAACGCCCGCGAGCTTCGCCACCGCGAGTCCGTAGCTGCGGCTCGCCGGGCCGTCCTCGACCGCGTGCATGAACACGATCCCCTCCCGTGGCGTCTCGACGGCGTCGAAGTGGACGTTCGCGCAGCCGGGGATCTCGGCGGCGAGCGCGGTCAGCTCGAAATAGTGCGTCGCGAAGAGCGCGAGCGAGCGATTGGTCCCCGCGAGCCGGTGCGCGATCGCCCACGCGAGCGCGAGGCCGTCGTAGGTCGACGTGCCGCGCCCGATCTCGTCGACCAGCACGAGGCTCTGCGGCGTCGCGCGGTGCAGGATCGCCGCCGCCTCGGTCATCTCGACCATGAACGTCGAGCGCCCGCCGGCCAGGTCGTCGGCCGCGCCGATGCGCGTGTAGATCGCGTCGATCGGCCCCAGCGTCGCCGAC
>JAKLIE010000261.1 GCA_022709775.1 Pseudomonadota bacterium | reverse complement strand
GCCGCGGCGCGGCATTCGTACACGGCCATCGGCGACTGCGTGAACGTCGCCTCGCGGCTCGAGTCGCTGACGAAGGAGGTCGGATTTCCGCTGGTGATGACGAAGGAAGTGGCCACACGGACGGGCGGGCGCGCAGGGCTCGTTCCGCTCGGGGTTCACGCGATCAAGGGGCACACGTCGCTGGAGGTGGTCGGATGGCGCTGACGTCGGTCGGAAGGGTGGTCCCGGCGCGCGCGCGCAGCGCGGCGGGCACGCTTGCGCTCGCGCTCGCCTGGGGTTGTGCGTTCGCCCAGCCGGTCGCGGTCGTGACCGACGTGCAGGGACCGGCGGCGCTTGCGAACGCCGCGGGCACTCCTGTAGCCATCCTCCAGTCGCTCAGCGCGGGCGACAGGGTGCGGCTCGCCGCCGGCGCCCGCGTCGCGCTGCTCTACTACGCGGACGGCGCGCAGTTCGACGCGCGGGGACCGGGCGAAATCGCCGTCGAGACGCAGCGTCCGCAGGTGTCGTCGGGGGCCGTCGTCCAGGCGCGCGTGGCGGCGGGGGCGTCGGCGATGCGTCTGAAACCGGGCGGGCTCGTGCAGGGCGCAGTCGTGATGCGCAACCTCGGACTTCGCGTCGTCGCACCCGATCCGCAGGTGCTGTCGACGCGGCCCGACCTCGGGTGGACCGACTCGCGCACCGGCACCGTCTACGACGTCGCGGTGATCGACGCGTCGGGGGCGCGTGTGTTCGAGCAGACGACGCAAGCCCGCGCGACGCAGGTTTCCGGAGCGAACGCGCTCGTGCCGGGCCGGTCGTACGCGCTTCAGGTGACCGCGCGCATCGGCGGCGAGGTCGTTCAAGTGGCACGCGCCGAGTTCCGCGTGGCGCCGGAGGAGTTGCAGGCGCAGGCGAGGGTGCTCGCTCCGGCGGCGGACGCCGCGGTGTCCGATCGCGTCGCCTACGCGCTGTGGCTCGAGCAGAACGACCTGCGCGACGAGGCACGGCGCTGGTGGGCCGCCGCAGCGCAATCGCGCCCCGAGCAGGGAAGCCTGATTGAGCGCGCGGGCGCTCGCTGAGGCACGCACGCGCGCGTCAACGAAAGTGGAGCTCCGATGAACGTACGCCGTCCCACGCGCCGCGAATTCCTGCAGCTGGGCGCGGCTGCGGCACTCGCGCGCGGAATCGTGCGGCCGGCGAACGCCGCGGCTGATCCATCCCGCCTCGCGCTGGTCGTCGGCAACGATGCGTATGCCGGCGCACCGTTGACCAATGCGGCGAACGACGCGAAGTCGATGGCGGGACTGCTCGAGAAGGCGGGATTCGGCGTCGACCTGCGAACGAACGCCGACCGCGCGACGCTGTTCGACGCGACGAAGCGCTTCGCCGAGGCCGCGCAGAAGAGCGACGTGAAGCTCGTCTTCTTCTACTACGCGGGGCACGGCGCCCAGCTCGACTGGCGCAACTACCTGCTGCCGGTCGACGCCAGGGTGAACACCGCGGCGGATCTTCCGGCACAGTGCCTGGACATGGCGTCGCTCCTCACCGGCCTCTCGCAGGCGAAGGGCAGGACGTTCGTGATCGTGCTCGACGCGTGCCGCGACAATCCGTTCGGCGCCGCGTTCCGGCCGACGCAGAAGGGGTTGTCGCAGTTCGACGCGCCGCCCTCGAGCCTGCTCGCGTTCTCGACGGCACCGGGGAGCGTCGCGGCGGATGCGACCGGGAGTGCGGGGCAATCGGGACTCTACGCCGAGCATCTGGTGCGCGAGCTGGGGGTGCCGGCGACGCGGCTGGAGGATGCGCTGAAGCGGGTGCGCCTTGCCGTGCGGATCGCGTCGAAGGGGACGCAGGTTCCGTGGGAGTCGACGTCGCTCGAGAGCGACGTGTTCCTGTTCCCGGCGGCGAAGAAGCTCACCGAGGCCGAGATCGAGCAGGCGCTCGAGCGCGAGCTCGAGGCGTGGAACCGGGTCAAGGGATCGAAGCGGACGGACGACTGGATCGCGTACCTGCGCGAGTATCCGAGCGGGCGCTTCGCCGAGATCGCGCAGACGCGCCTGGTGTACTTCGTGGCGCGGGACGAGGCCGCGCGGGTCCCCGTTCAGGTCGCGGCCACAGCTGTCCAGCCGATGCCGGCGGCGCCGACCGCGGTGCCGGCGCAAGTCGCGGCGCCCGCGGCTGCGGCGCCGTCCCCGGCCTCCGCGGATGCGCGACCGAGGGAGCCGGCGCAGCTCGTCGTCGCGCCGGGAGGCGACTTCCCGGTGCTGATGCGTCCGTCGCCGAACCCGAATTCGGCGGGGACGTACGCGATCGACCGCGGCTACTCGGTCGGCGACGAAGTCGTCTACCTGCAGTCCGACCCGGTGTACGGGGGACCGACGCGGCGGCTCGAATGGCGCATCACGAGCGTCGACCTCGATGCGGACCGCGTCGTGATCAACAACGGGTTCATCGTGCTCGACAGCATGGGCAATCCGCTCGCCTGGGACGGCGCCACCTACGAGCCGCGCCTGCAGGCGATTCCCGCCGAGGTCCAGGTCGGCAAGCGCTGGACGACGCGCTTCCGGTTCCAGCGCGGCGCCGAGCGCTCGGACTCCTACTACGACTACGTCGTCGTCGCGCGCGAGCGCGTCAAGCTGCCGTTCGGCGAGGTCGAGGCTTTCCGCATCGACGGCGAGGGCTTCAACAATTTCGGCTCCCGGCTCACGATCCGCCACTGGATCGTGCCGGGCGTCAACTACTCGCTGCGCACCGACACGATCCGCTACGACGGCCGCAGCATGCGCGCCCAGTACTCGGAGCGGCGCGAGATGGTGTCGTGCCGGCAGCAGCTCTGGCGGCAGGCTTGAGCGGATGGGCCGAGCCGGACACGTAATCCGCCGCCATCCCACGCGTCGCGAGTTCCTGCAACTCGGCGCGGCGCTCGCGCTCGCGCCGACGGTCGTGCTGCCGGCCGATGCGGCAGCGGATCCGTCCAGGATCGCGCTGGTCGTCGGCAACGACGCCTATCCGGATGCGCCGCTGGGCAACGCGGTAAACGATGCGAAGGCGATGGCCGCGCTGCTCGAGAAGGCGGGATTCGGCGTCGACCTGCGGACGAATGCGGGCAGCGCCACGCTCGCCGACGCCGCGAAGCGCTTCGCCGAGTCGGCGCAGCGGAGCGACGTGAAGCTCGTGTTCTTCTACTACGCGGGCCACGGCGCGCAGCTCGACTGGCGCAACTACCTGCTGCCGGTCGACGCCAGGGTGAACACGGCGGCGGACCTTCCGGCACGGTGCCTGGACATGGCGTCGCTCCTCACCGGCCTCTCGCAGGCGAAGGGCAGGACGTTCGTGATCGTGCTCGACGCGTGCCGCGACAATCCGTTCGGGGGCTCGTACCGTCCACAGCAGAAGGGGCTTTCGCAGTTCGACGCTCCGCCGGGCAGCCTGCTCGCGTTCTCCACGGCGCCGGGAAGCGTCGCCGCGGACGCCTCGGGCTCCGCGGGCCAGGCCGGCCTGTACACCGAGAATCTGGTGCGCGAGCTCGGGGTGCCGGCGACGCGGCTGGAGGATGCGCTGAAGCGCGTGCGGTTGGCGGTGCGCGCCGCGTCGAAGGGGGCGCAGGTGCCTTGGGAGTCGACCTCGCTCGAGAGCGACGTGTTCCTGTTCCCGGCGGCGAAGAAGCTCAGCGAGACGGAGATCGAGGCGGAGTTCCAGCGGGAGCTCGAGTCCTGGAGCCGGATCCGGGAATCGAAGGACGCCAACGACTGGGTTGCGTACCTGCGCGAATACCCCAGCGGGAGATTCGCCGAGATCGCGCAGGCGCGTCTCGCCTACTTCGGGGCACGCGACGAGGCTGCGCGCGCAGCGGAGCGACACGCCGCGCAGGTCGCGGTCGGGCCGACGGCCACACCCGCCGAGGGTCGTGCCGCGGAGCCGCCGGCGCTTGAGTTCGGTCCCGGACGCGCGGCGCCACCACTCATGCGGCCGTCGGCGAACCCGCTCTCGGCCGGAATGTATGCGCTGGACCGCCA
>JAKLIE010000260.1 GCA_022709775.1 Pseudomonadota bacterium | reverse complement strand
CCGGGCGCGCAGTCGCCCGCCGCCTCCGCGACGCTCGCGCGCGTCGATCTCGCGTTGCGCTGACGCGCAGGATCGGACGCGCGTGCGGCGCCGCGGTCGGTTGCGGCGGCCCATGGGCGGAGCCACAATGCGCCGAGGACCGCATCGGGAGGAAGTCGGATGAGAATCGTCGTGGCCACGCTGGCGGCATGTCTCGCGGCGGCGCTCGTGCCGACCGCGGGACTCGCCGCGACGCCGGCGCAGGAGCAGGCGTTCGTCGACACCTACCGGAAGGCGTTCGAGGCGAAGGACGCCGCGACGCTGCACGCGCTGCTGTACACGAAGGGCGCGGATCCGAAGGCGCTCGGGTTCTACCGGATGATGACCACGGTCGGCATGGGTTCGAAGATCGCGTCGATCGCGCTCGTCGACCTCACCACCGAGGACCGCGCGCGGGCGGACAGGACGATGCCGTCGCCCGACGGGAAGCTGCTCAAGCTCTCGCTCGAGCCGGTGAAGAAGCTCGTGATCCGCGTCGAGTCGAAGACCGCGGACTCGTCGTCGACCGGCACGAGCGAGGTGTTCGTCGCCGAGCACGACGGCCGGCTGTGGATTCCCGTGCCGGCGCCCGCCCGATGAAATCGGCGTCGGACACGGTGTCGGACGCGGTGTTCGACACCGCCGCTCGATGAGCGCGTTCTCCCGCCTGCTGCCGGAACACGAAGGGCTGCGTCACGCGGTCGCGTGGCTCCTCGAGCAGGGAAGATGGACGCCGGAGCTCGTCGACGAGGCGAGCAGGCGCTTCGACCTTTCGCCGGTGGACGAGGAGTTCCTGCTCAACGAGGCGGTGCGCATGGCCGACGCGGGGCGCCTGCCGCCCTGGCAGCGCTAGCGCCCGTGTCAGCCCGCCGCTTCGCGAATCCAGCCCGCCACGGTTGCGGTGGCGGGCAGCCGTCCGGACGACACGAGCTTGCCCTCGATCCACAGCCCCGGCGTCCTGACGACGTCGTGGGCGATGATCTCCTGCATGTCGGTCACCTTGACGACCTCGCCGGCGACACCCGTCTCCGCGAGCGCCTGACGCGCGATCTCCTCGAGCTTGCGGCAGTTCGCGCAGCCGGGGCCGAGCACCTTGATCGTGATCATGCCTGGTCTTCCTGTCACGGGGTGGCGGAGAGCATCGCGCCCGCACGCCGGACGGCGAGCGCGAGCGCGACGATGAAGGCGGCGACGCCGGACGCGAGCGCGACGAGCGGCGTCCCGTCGATCCAGGCGCCGTAGGTGAGCCCCGCGGCAGTGCTGAACAGCGCGACGAAGCCCACGTAGGTCCACGCCTTGCGGCGCCCGACGATCGCCGAGATGATCAGGATGCTCTGCAGCGAGAGCTCGGGATCGGCCATCAGGTAGGCGAGCAGCGGACCGCGGTGCATGCCGAGGTCGAGGAACATCTTCGCGACCGGCACCTCGACCAGCGTCGGGAAGTACATGAAGACGCCGAACGCGACGCCGGCGAGGTTGCCCGTGACCGTGTTGCGTCCGGCGAGCGTCTCGATCCATTCGGGACGGATGACGGCGCGCATCATGCCGACGACGAAGACGCCGGCGACGAGCAGCGGGAAGATCTGCTTGACGAAGCGCCACGACTCCCAGAGCCAGGACTGCACGTCCTCGCGCGGGAGCGCGCGTCGCGCGGTCGCGCCGATGAGCGCGAGACACGCCGCGATCGCGAAGAACTTGCCCGGGACGCCGATCGCGAGGCCATGCGCGTCGGCCCGGACCACGAGGCTCGCGAAGAGCAGCGTGACCGCGATCAGCGCGACGCTCGCGCGCGTCCAGCCGTCGAAGCCGTCGAGGATGTTCTCGAGGCCGCGCCAGGCGCACACCCCGATCGCCGCCAGCAGGCCGATGAGCACGACCCCCTGGACCGACACGCCTTCCTCGCCGCGGGCCGCGTCGAAGGGCACGAGCCGGTCGAGCGCCGCCTGCCAGGGAAGCGTGTCGGCGAACGGAAGCGTGAGCTCGACCACCGGCGAGGTCAGCCACGAGAGCTTCAGCGTGCCGGCGAGCAGCAGCAAGACCCACAGCCCGATGAATGCGAGCGCCGCGCGGCTCATCCCCGCCTCGGCCTGCGCGGCGAACATCGTGTCGGTCGAGCGGTCGCGCGCCGCGTCGTCGGCGCGGAACACGAGCGCCATCACGAGCCCGATGCCGATGCCGAACGCGAGCGAGAGCACGAGGCGCGCGATCGCGAGGTCGGGACCGATCACGCTGCTCGTGTAGACCAGCGCGAGGATGTTCGCGGCCGGCGCGAAGAACAGGAACGTCATCGCCGGCCCGATGCCCGCGCCCTTCCGGTAGATGCCGGCGAACAGCGGGACGATCGTGCACGAGCACACCGCGAGCAGCGATCCCGCGGCGGCCGCGGCCGGATACGAGACGGTGCGCCGCGTGCTGCGACCGAGGAAGCGCGTGATCGCCTCCTTCGGGATCAGCGCCGTCATGCCGCCCGCGATGAAGAACGCCGGCAGCAGGCACAGCAGGACGTGCGCGGCGAGGTAGGCGGCGAGGTTGCCCACGCCGCTTTCGACGAGCCTTGCGATCAGTGCGAATCCCGCGTCCATGCCGGGCATTGTGCCCGCCCCGGGAGGCGCCGGCGATGACGCCGGTCAAGCCTGCGGGAACGGGAGGAGCCTGCCACGCGGATCAGTGCTTCGCGAGGATCTCCCGCCGCACGAGGTCGATGTGCTCGCGAAGCGTGAACACCTCGCTCGCGAACGCGGGGGGCATGCGCCTCTGCGCGACGGCGCGCGAGATCTCGGCGAGCTCCTGCAGCCACTTGTCCACCGGCGCGTCGTCCCGTTTTCGCGTCGCGACGTCGCGCTCGAGCAGCGCGAGGCGCCCGTACCAGCGGACCAGGCGCGACCGGTCGCGCCAGCGGACCATGCGCGGCAGGATGTTCATCAGCGGCACGAGCACGACCAAGAGCGGGATCAGCAGGATGATCGCGCGCTCGACGAGCGCCGCCGCCCAGAATGGCAGCACCTGGTAGAAATAGCTCGGCCCGAACCGCCGGTGCTGGTCGGCGTACGATGACACGGGGATGTCGACGCGCGCGGTGCCGGGGAATTCGCCGCCATCCTCGAAGATGCCCTGGCGCCCGTGGATCTCGCGCGCGGCGTCGATCAGCAGGTTCACGATCGCCGGATGCACGTCGTCGCGCGCGACCAGCATCGCCTTCGTGCCGATCAGGCGGACCGTGTCCTCGGGGATGTTGCGCTCGAAGCTGATCGCGCCCGGAGGCAGCGTGAGCTGCTCGATGTGCGGCCAGCGCCGCGTGTAGGCTTCGGCGCGCTCGAGGCTCAACAGCCGGAACGCCGGCTCGAACAGCGCCCGCTGGATCAGCGGCGATTCCGCGCCCCCGACGAGAAACACGGCGTCGACCTCACCCGCCTCGAGTTGCCGCAGCGCTTCGGTGCTGTCGGCCTGGTGGATCGCGCTGTTCGCGCTCGTGATGCCGTTCGCGGCCAGGATCGGCCGTGCGAACGCGTTCGTTCCACTGCCCGGGGCGCCGATCGCGAGGCGCTTGCCCCGGAGCTGGTTGATCCGGCCGAGCCTCGCGTCGCCGCGGTAGAAGATCCAGAGCGGCTCGATGTAGAGGCTCGCGAGCATGTCGAGATGCTCGGCCTCGGGCATCGAGGCGACGCCGCCCTGCAGGAACGCCACGTCGACGCCGGATGTCCGATCGAGCAGCAACGCGTAGTTCTCGGCGGCACCGGAGGTCTGTCGCTCGACCACCCGGACCCCATGCTCGGCGAGCAACGACGCGTATTGCTGGGCGTAGCGATGGTAGAGGCCGCCGTCGACGCCGGACGCGATCACGATCGTGCCGGGGGGCAGCGGCTGCAGGAACTGGAAGCCGGCCAGCATCGCGACCATCGCGGCTGCGCCGACGATCGCGAACCTGCGGACGAGCCGGCGCTGCAGGAGTCGTTCGGGGCGGGTCGAGGTCATCGGCGGGGCCGGTGAGGCGGGCGCTGCGCGCTCCTGCGGCGTATGGGTCGAT
>JAKLIE010000026.1 GCA_022709775.1 Pseudomonadota bacterium | reverse complement strand
CGGCCGCGCGGATGCGCCCGTCTACCTCTCGATCCGCGACGGGCATGTCGAGCTTCGCGACGCACGATCACTGTGGGGGCGCGAGCCCGAGGACGTGCAATCGGCGATCCGGGCGGAGCTCGGCGACAGCTACGTGCGGGTCCTGCAGATCGGCCCCGGCGGCGAGAACCTCGTCCGCTACGCGGCGCTGACCAACGAGCTCACGCACTTCAACGGGCGCACCGGCATGGGCGCCGTGATGGGGTCGAAGAACCTCAAGGCGATCGCGGTGCGGGGCAAGTCGCCCTACATCCGGGGCGTCTGCGATCCCGCGCCGGTCGCCGAGCTGGGCAAGTCGCTCGCGCGGCGCGTCAAGGATCACCCGCTGGCCTGGGACCTGCAGAGCAAGGGCACGACCGGTCTCGTCGACGTGCTCAATGCGGCCGGGATGCTGCCCACGCGGAACTTTCGCGAAGGCGTCTTCGAAGGGGCCGGCAGCATCAACTGGCCGACCTACGAGAAGGAGATCTTCTCGGGGAGGCGCACCTGCTACTCGTGCTCGATCCGCTGCAAGCGTGAGGTGCGCGTGGCGGGCCGTCATGCCGTGAACTCCGCCTACGGCGGTCCCGAATACGAGACGCTCGACGGCTTCGGCGGGAACTGCGGCATCGACGACCTGCGGGCGATCGCCAAGGCCAACGAGCTCTGCAACCGGTTCGTGATCGACACGATCTCGACGAGCGCGACGATCGCCTTCGCGATGGAGTGCTTCGAGCGCGGGCTGATCGGGCCGGCCGACACCGGCGGCATCGAGCTGCGATTCGGCAACGCCGATGCGATGCTGCGAACGGTCGAGCTCATCGGTCGCCGCGAGGGCTTCGGCGCGCTCCTCGCGGAGGGCAGCCGCCGCGCGGCCGAGGTCATCGGCGG
The DNA here is from genome assembly GCA_022709775.1 of Pseudomonadota bacterium. Next base: position 9,296 of record JAKLIE010000026.1, on the reverse strand, counting down.
CGAGGCACCGAACTTCGCGATGCACGTCAAGGGCGAAGAGCTCCCGATGCACGACCCGCGCGGCAAGGTGAGCGTGGGACTGGGCTACGCGATCGGCGAGACCGGCGCCGACCACCTGTACGCGACGCACGACACGATGCTGGTCAATCCCGAGTCCGTCGGCTTCAAGGCCGCGCTTCCGCTCGGCGTCGAATCGCTCCCGGCGCGCGAGCTCGGCGATCGCAAGGCACGCAACTACGCGATCCTCGAGAACTGGACGAGCTTCGGCAAGGTCGCGGGCATGTGCTTCTTCGGGCCCGCGCCGCGCTCGTTCATCGAGGTGGACGAGATCGTGCAGCTGGTGCGCGCCGTGACGGGCTGGGACGTCGGCCTCGACGATCTGCTGCGCATCGGCGAGCGCGCGACCAACCTCGCGCGCGCGTTCAACGTCGTGCACGGGTTCTCGCGCAAGGACGATACGCTGCCGCCGCGACTCTTCGAGCCGCTGCCTTGCGGCCCGCTGGAGGGCGTGGCGATCTCGAAGCCCGAGTTCGAACGGACGATGGACGCGCTCTACGGGCTCAAGGGCTGGAACCCGGTGACCGCCGCGCCGACGCGCGGCCGCCTGCGCGACCTCCAGGTCGAGTGGGTCGCCGACCTGCTGGAGGCCTAGATGCGCCTGCACCTCGGAGGGCACCTGAGCTGGTACGCGCCGCAGCGTGCCGCGGAGCTGGCGATCGAGCTGGCGGCGCTGACGCCGCTCGTCGACATCGCGTCGCGACTCGGCCTTCCCGCGGCGGAAATCGCGTTCGCCGCCGTCAACGGCGTGGTCGTGCCCTTCCGGGACGCGAAGGTTCGCGACGCCGACTGCGTCGAGCTCTTCCCCCCCAACTGCGGCGGCTGAGACGTACGCGAGCGGCCGCCGCGCCTCGTCCGACGAGCCCCGCAAGGAATCCCCGATGCCCGCGATCACCTCCCTCGACTACCAGGCGCCCTGGCAGGAGATCCGCTCGACGCCCGAGGACTGGGACGCGCTGGGAGCCGTCCCGCTCAAGCGCATGCTCGGCCACCTGCACCTGATCCGGGCGTTCGAAGAGGCGGTGCTCGAGCTCGACGGACAGGGTCTCGTGCACGGACCGGCACACTCGAGCATCGGCCAGGAGGGCGGCGCGGTCGGCGTGATGGCCGAGCTCCGGGTCACCGACCTGATCACGGGTTCGCACCGCGGCCACCATCAGTTCCTCGCCAAGGGACTGCGCTACCTGGACGAGGACGCGTCCGCGTCCGACGATCCGTTCGCATCGACGCGGCTCGAGGAGTTCCTGCGCCGGACGCTCGCCGAAATCCTCGGCCTCGCCGACGGCTACTGCCGGGGACGCGGCGGCTCGATGCACCTGCGCTGGGCCGAGGCGGGTGCGATGGGCACGAACGCGATCGTCGGCGGCGGCGTGCCCATTGCGAACGGCCTCGCCTGGGCGAAGCGGCGGCAGGGGAAGGGCGACGTGGCGTTCACGTTCTTCGGCGACGGGGCGGTGAACATAGGCGCCGTCGGCGAATCGATGAACCTGGCGGCGCTGTGGGACCTGCCGATCTGCTTCTTCATCGAGAACAACGGCTACGCGGTGTCGACGACGGTCCGCGAGGAGACTCGCGAGACGCGCATGTCGTCGCGCGGCGGCGCCTACGCGATCCCGGCGTTGCGCGTCGACGGCATGGATCCGGTCGCGGTGCGCATGGCGACGCGCATGGCGCTCGACGTGATGCGGTCGGGCAGGGGGCCGACCATCATCGAGGCCGAGGTCTACCGCTACTTCCACCACGGGGGCGGGCTGCTCGGCAGCGCATTCGGCTATCGGAGCAAGGAAGAGGAGGCGGCGTGGCGCGAGCGCGACCCGATCGCGCGGATCGCACGTGAGATGATCGCGCGTCGGTGGCTGACCGAGGACGGCAATTCCGCCGTGCGCGAACGCGCCGTGAAGTTGGCGCGGGACGCGACGGATCGTCTGACCGAGGCGAGCGATGGCAAGCGCCGCATCGTGGCGGGCCTCTGGCCGCGTCCGGAGTTCCGCGACGAGGGCCTGCGCGGGGATCTCGCCGAATTCGACGGCGCGCGGTTCGAGGAGCTCGAGACCGCGACGGGCGCGACCGGCGACGTCCGGTTCATCGACGCGGTCGCGCAGGTGATGGCGCGCAACATGGAGAAGGACGAGCGCATCTTCGTGATGGGCGAGGACATCCACCGGCTGAAGGGCGGCACCAACGGCGCGACCCGCGGGCTCGCCGCGCAGTTCCCCGACCGCATCGTGCCGACGCCGATCTCGGAGCAGGGCTTCGCCGGGCTCGCCGGCGGCGTCGCGCTGGAGGGAACCTTCCGTCCGGTCGTCGAGTTCATGTACCCGGACTTCTCGCTGGTCGCCGCCGACCAGGTCTTCAACCAGATCGCCAAGGCGCGCCACATGTTCGGCGGCGCGACGGGAGTGCCGCTGGTCCTGCGCACCAAGGTCGCCCTGGGCACCGGATACGGGTCGCAGCATTCGATGGACCCGGCCGGCCTGTACGCGATGTGGCCCGGCTGGCGCATCGTGGCGCCGTCGACGCCTTTCGACTACGTCGGCCTGATGAACAGCGCGTTGCGCTGCGAGGACCCGGTGCTGGTGATCGAGCACGTCGCGCTCTACACGTCGACCGGGCCCGGGCCGCTCGCGGACCTCGACTACTGCATCCCGCTCGGCAAGGCGAAGGTGGTGAAGCCCGGCTCCGCGTTCACCGTGCTCACCTACCTGGCGATGACGCCGCTGGCGGTCCGCGCCGCGGCGGAGATGGGCGTGGATGCCGAGGTGATCGACCTGCGCTCGCTCGATCGCGCGGGCATCGACTGGGAGACGATACAGGCGAGCGTCGGCAGGACGCACAACGTCGTCGTGCTCGAGCAGGGCCCGCTGACCGCCTCCTACGGAGCGATGCTGGTCGACGAGGTGCAACGCCGCTGTTTCGACGACCTCGACCAGCCGGTCGCGCGCATCCACGGCGGCGAGTCTTCGCCGTCGGTCTCCAGGGTGCTGGAGCGCGCCGCGTTCGTCGGTCTCGAGGAGATCAAGGCCGGCTTCGCCCGCATGATGGCCGACCAGGGGCGGCCGGTGGCATGACGTCGAAGGGGCGCCCCGACGACGCCAGTCCTGGCGCGCGGCACGCAGGCCGTCGGACGCCCGCGCGCCGCGCCGCGACGGCGGCGGGAATGCGCGGGCTGCGCGGCACCGATCACGTCGGGTTCACCGTGCCGGACCTCGACGAGGCCGTGCGGTTCGTCGTCGACGTGATCGGCGGCGAGCCGTTCCACGAGCCGGGCCCGTTCGCGAAGGACGGTGACCGGAGACAGGCGCAGATCGACGTCCCCCGCCGCACGATGAGCCCTCGGGGCATGCAACACGAGCTCGTGAGCTTTCCGCAGGGCAAGGGCAGCGGGCGGGAGACGTCCTCCCGCCCGTGGCACCCAACCCGTCCCGCCGACTGACCCCTCCGGGAGACCCGCCATGCCGATCGAGATCCTGATGCCGTCCACCGGGGGCGACATGACCGAGGGCAACATCGCCCGCTGGGCGGTGAAGCCGGGCGATGCGATCCGCAAGGACGCGGTGCTGCTCGAGATCGAGACCGACAAGGCGCTGGTGGACGTCCCCGCCCCCGGCGACGGCGTGCTCGCGACGATCCTCGCGCCGGACGGCGCACAGCGCGTCAAGGCGGGCGCCGTCATCGGGCTCATCGCGGTCGCGGGCGAGGATCCGGGCGCGCTGCGTGCGGCGGATTCCGCGACGCCCGCGTCGAAGGGTCTTGCGCCGCCTCCCGCGGTCGCCGCCGTCGCGGCGGTCGCGGCGCCCGCGGCGAACCGCATCGCGGCGAGCCCGCTGGCGCGCAGGGTCGCTGCGATGGGGCGGATCGATCTCGCGGCGATCCGCGGCAGCGGCCCCAACGGGCGCATCGTGAAGGTCGACGTGGAGCAGGCGGCGAAGCACGCGCCGGCGCCGGCCGCGGTGACGGCGGCTGCCACGGCGGCGACGTCGGGCACGGTTATCGGCGAGCGCGCGGCGGGATCGAGCGTGCCGCACACCGCGATGCGACGGTCGATTGCCCAGCGGCTGACCCAGTCCAAGCAGTCGATCCCGCACTTCTACCTGACGATCGACTGCGACGTCGGTGCGCTGCTCGTGCTGCGCGCTGCGCTCGAGGCCCAGGCAGGATTCAAGCCGTCGCTGAACGACTTCCTCGTGAAGGCCGTGGCGCTTGCGCTGAAGGAAGTCCCGGCGATCAACGCCTCGTGGAGCGACGATGCCGTGCAGCGCCATGCCGGCGTCGACGTCAGCGTCGCCGTGGCCACGCCCGGCGGCCTGGTCACGCCCATCGTCCGCGGCGCTGACGCGAAGAGCCTGCGCACGATCGGCGCCGAGATCAGGGCGCTCGCCGAGCGCGCGCGCGCGGGCCCGCTCAAGGCGCACGAGATCCAGGGCGGAAGCTTCACGATCTCGAACCTCGGGATGTACGGCATCCGCGAGTTCTCCGCCATCGTCAACCCGCCGCAGTCCTGCATTCTCGCCGTCGGCGCCTCCGAGCAGCGCGCGGTCGTTCGCGACGGCGCGCTCGCGGTCGCGACGCTGACGACCTGCACGCTGTCGGCCGATCACCGGCTGGTCGACGGCGTGCTGGGCGCCGAATTCATGGGGGCCTTGCGGCGCCTCGTCGAAGCGCCGCTGTCCCTGCTGGCGTGAGGGCGGCATGACGAAGAACCACGACCTGATCGTGATCGGCGGTGGCCCGGGAGGGTACGTCGCCGCGCTGCGCGCCTCGCAGCTCGGGATGAAGGTCGCGCTGGTCGAGCGCGAGCATCTGGGAGGCGTCTGCCTCAACTGGGGATGCATCCCGACCAAGGCACTGCTGCGCTCCGCCGAAGTGCTGGACCTGGTGCGCGACGCTGCGGCGTACGGCGTTCGCGTGGAAGGCGTCTCGCACGACCTCGAGGCGATCGTCGCGCGGTCGCGAGCGGTCGCCGCGCGGCTGCAATCGGGCGTGCGCGGGCTGCTGCGCAGGAGTGCGGTGACGGTCGTCGAGGGACGAGGTCGCCTGTCGGCGCCGCGCACGGTCGAAGTGACCGGCCGCGACGGTGCGCGCAGCGAGCTCGCCGCGCCCCGCGTCATCCTCGCGACCGGCGCGCGGCCGCGCGTGCTGCCGGGTCTCGAGCCCGACGGCGTGCGGGTGTGGAGCTATCGCGATGCGATGACGCCGCGGGCGCTGCCGGCGTCGATCCTCGTCGTCGGCGCCGGCGCGATCGGCGTCGAGTTCGCGAGCTTCTACCGCAGCCTCGGCAGCGAGGTGACGCTCGCCGAGGCGGCCGACCGGGTCCTGCCCAACGAGGACCACGAGATCTGCGCGCTCGCGCGGAAGGCCTTCGAGCGCCGGGGCATGCGCGTGCACACCGGGACCGTGGTGGATTCGCTGCGCCTCGACGACGAAGGCGTCACCGCGACGCTGCGCGGCCCCGCGGGAGCGAGCGAGGTCCGTATCGAGCGCGTGATCAGCGCCGTCGGCATCGAGGCCAACACGGAAGGCCTCGGGCTCGAGGGGACCGGCGTGGAGCTCGACCGCGGCCACGTCGTCGTGGGCCCGTGGCTCGAGACCGGCGAGCCCGGCGTCTACGCGATCGGCGACCTCACGGCGCCGCCGTGGCTCGCGCACAAGGCGAGCCACGAGGCGGTGATCTGCGTCGAGAAGATCGCCGGGGTCGCGCACGTGGCGCCGCTGGATGCGAACCGCATTCCGGCGTGCACCTATGCGCATCCGCAGGTGGCCAGCATCGGCCTGACCGAGCACAAGGCGCGGCTGCGGGGCATCGCCGTGCGAATCGGTTCGTTTCCGTTCGCCGCCAGCGGAAAGGCGATCGCGATGCGGCAGGACGAGGGCATGGTCAAGACGGTGTTCGACGCCCGGACGGGCGAGCTCCTCGGCGCGCACCTGATCGGTTCGGACGTGACCGAGCTGATCCAGGGATTCGCCGTCGCCATGTCGGCCGAGGCGACCGAAGCCGAGCTCGCCCACACGGTCTTCCCGCATCCCACGCTGTCCGAAGCCATGCACGAATCGGTGCTGCAGGCTCTGGGCCGCCCGTTGCATCATTGAGCCACGAAGGCAGGAGCCACCGATGGACAACCCGACTGGCGCGACCGCGACGATTCCGGCAGGAGAGGCGAGCGCCGCAGCGTCGAACAAGACGATCCTCAAGAGCGTGTGTCGCAGCTGCCACGGCGGTTGCGGCGTGAACCTGCACGTCGTGGACGGCCGCCTGGTCAAGGTCGAAGGGGACCGCACGTCGCCGCTCAACAAAGGTCGGCTGTGCCCGATCGGCACGTCGACGCTCGACATCGTCTACCACCCGGACCGCCTGAAGTACCCGATGCGCCGCACAGGCGCGCGCGGCGAAGGAAAATGGGAACGCATCAGCTGGGACGAGGCGCTGGACGAGATCGCGCGGCGACTCCAGGCGATCAAGGACGAGCACGGCGCGCAGGCGATCGCCCTGGGAACCGGAACCGGCCGGCATCACATCCGGTGGGTCTCGCGGTTCGGCCATGCGCTGGGCACGCCTAATTGGTGCGAACCGGGTTTCGCGCAGTGCTTCCACCCGCGCATCAACACGACGATCCTCACGTTCGGCGACCTGCCGGTCAACGACTTCACGAGCGGGACGAAGCCCGAGTGCATCGTCTACTGGGGACACAACCCGATGAACTCGGGTCCCGACGGCGAGACGCGGTTCGTCGTGCGCGATTCGCTCGCGGGCAAGCCGAAGACGATCGTCGTCGACCCGCGGCGAACCGAGCTCGCGAAGGAGGCGGACCTGTGGCTGCAGCTGCGTCCCGGCACCGACGACGCGCTGGCGCTCGCGATGCTGCACGCGATCATCGAGGAGAAGCTCTACGACGCCGCGTTCGTTGCCGAGTGGACGCACGGCTTCGAGGCGCTCTCCGAGCGCGTGAAGCGCTACAGCCCCGAGTGGGCGGCGCCGATCACGTGGGTGCCGGCGGAGAAGATCCGGGCCGCCGCGCGGCTCTACGCGGCGACGAAGCCGTCGATGATGGAGTGGGGCTGCGCCATCGAGCACACGCCCAACACCATCCAGACGGTGCGGGCGATCTCGATGCTGCCGGCGCTGACCGGCAACGTCGACGTGCCCGGTGGCTGGGTCTTCGGCATGCACGGGCTCGGACGCTTTCCGAGCCTGATCGAGAACCTCACGCCGGAGATGAGCGCGAAGCGGCTCGGCGCGGACCGGTTCAAGATGCTCGCGGGCGAGGGGGCGGACCTGCCCGCCGCGCACATTCCCACGCTGCTCTCGGCGATGCGCGACGGCGACCCGTATCCGGTCAAGGCGTTCCTCGTGTTCGGCAACAACACGCTCACGACCTTCGGCAACGCGAAACAGGCGTACGAGGCGCTGATGAAGCTGGACCTGCTCGTCGTGGCGGACCTCTTCATGACGCCCACCTGCGAGCTCGCCGACATCGTGCTGCCGGCTGCGTCCTGGCCCGAGCTCGACCAGCTCGCCGCGCTGCCGACGATCGCGGGCAACGTCGTCCTCGCCCAGCGCAAGGCGGTCCGCATCGGCGAGTGCAAGGCCGACGAGGAGATCTTCATCGAACTGGCGCGCAAGATGAACTTGCCGGTCGGCACCGAGGACTTGGACGTCGTGCTCGGAGACCAGCTGGCGCGCGGGTGCGGCATGCCGCTGGACGAGCTGCGGGAGCGCGGCTTCCTCGACATGCCGATGCGCTTCCACAAGTACCGGGACAAGGGCTTCAAGACGCCGACCGGCAAGCTCGAGCTCTATTCGACCCGGCTCGAGGCGATGGGCTACGACCCGCTGCCGTACTACGAGGAGCCGCCCGAGAGCCCTCTGGCCACGCCCGACGTCGCGAAGGACTTCCCGCTGGTGCTCACGTCGGGTGCGCGGATCCCGTTCTTCTTCAACTCCGAGCACCGCCAGATCCGGGCGCTGCGCCGCGCCCACCCGAACCCGATCATGGAGGTGCATCCGCAGACCGCGGCGTCGCTGGGCATCAAGCACGGCGACTGGGTCTGGATCGAGACGCTGCGGGGCAGGATCCGGCAGAAGGCCAAGGTGACCGACGGCATCGATCCCCGCGTCGTCCACGTCGAGCACGGCTGGTGGTTCCCCGAGGAACCGGGGCCGGACCACGGCGTCTGGCGATCGAACGCGAACGTCCTGACGCGCAACGGCCCGCCCTACGATCCCGCGATGGGCACCTACCATCTGCGAGGGCTGCTGTGCCGCATCGCGCCGGTGCTTCCCGGCGAGTCGTGATGCCCGTCCGCACCGGGCGGCCGGCGCGCGACCTGCGTCAACGCCGCGATGCGCGGGAGGCGGAAGCGCCGTGCGGACGCGAACCGGGAGATCGTTCATGATGACGACGCGGCGAGCCGTCGCGCAGGCGTAGCCGGTCCGGGACCCGGGCATCGGGCCTTCCCGTGCCGGGATATCAGCCGGTATGCTTCGGGCAGCGCCCCCGGAAGGGGGCGATCCGCTTGCCGACATGACCGCCCCCCTGAAGCTCAGCCAGTTGCGTCACCTCGTTGCGGTGGTGGAGGCGGGCACGGTGAGGCAGGCGGCCAAGTCGCTCTTCCTGTCGCAGTCCTCGGTGACCAAGAGCATCCAGCAGCTCGAGGAGGCGGTCGGGGTGCCGCTGCTGCATCGCACGGCGCAGGGCGTCACGCCCACGCCCGCGGGCCGCGCGATCATCGGACGCGCGAAGTCGATCGAGGCCGAGTTGCGCGAGGCGCGCAACGACATCGACAACATCCTGGGTTCGGGAAGCGGCGAGGTTCGCATCGCCGCGTCGCCGACCGTGGCGATGTCGCTCCTCCCGCGCGCGGTGCTGGAGTTCAAGCGGACGCGCCCCCGGGTGTCGCTGCAACTGCAGGAGGGCGTCTATCCCGACGTCCTGAAGGCGGTGCGCAGCGGCGACCTCGATTTCGCGATCTGCCTTGCGCCGGAGTGGGTGGAGGACGAGACCGTCTCGTTCGAGATCCTGCTCAAGGACAAGGTGGCGCCGGCCGTGCGCGTGGGGCATCCGTTCGAGCGGCAGAGGATGAAGCTGGCGGACCTGCTTTCGGCCGACTGGGTGATCTATCGTCGAGGACAGAGCGGCCGCGACATCTTCGAGCACACCTTCGCGGCCGAGGGCCTGGATCCCCCCCTCGGGACGATCGAGAGCTCCTCGTTCGCCTGCGTGCTCGCGCTCGTCGAGCGAGGC
>JAKLIE010000259.1 GCA_022709775.1 Pseudomonadota bacterium | reverse complement strand
GGGAAGATCGAGAGCGTCGTGTCGAACGCGCGCGCGCTCCTCACGCTGCATCGCGCCGGCTCGACGCTCGCGGCGCTGGCCTGGTCGGTCGTCGAGGGACGGCCGCGCGCGCCGCGCTACCGATCGCCCGACGAGGTTCCGGCGCGCACGCCGGACTCCGACGCGCTGGCGCGGCGGCTCGCTGCGCACGGGTTCCGCTACGTCGGCTCGACGACCTGCCAGGCGCTGATGCAGGCCGCCGGCCTCACCAACGACCATCTGGTGGGCTGCCACCGCCACGACGCGGTGCTGCGCCTCGGGCGCGCCGTGCGCCTCTGACGCGGCCACCCGAAGGATCGGCGAGCGTCAGGTCGCGAGCGCGCGGGCGGTCCGCGAGCGGAAGTCGCGGCGCCACAGCACCACGAGGATCAGGAGCGTGAGCGCGGCGAACAGCCAGACGTGCAGGAACCACCCGAGCGCCGCGAATCCGAAGTAATAGCTGCGGATCCCGCGGTTGAACTCGTCCGCGGCGAGCGTGTTGAGCCGCGCGCACCGCTGCGCGTAGCCCTCGAGCTCGACGGGCGGTCGCGAGCGGTCCGGCGTGCTCCCGATCAGCACGAGCAGCAGGCTGTACTGGCGGTGCGCCCACGTGAACTTGAAGTAGGCGAACACGAAGACCGTGATCAGCAGGAAGATCTTAGCCTCGACGAGCAGCTTCGACTGGCGTCCCGAGAACGGAAGTTCCGCGGCGAACTGCACCAGCGAGTCGATCGCGCCCGCGGTCGCGATCAGCGCGGCGACGATGTAGATCGTCGTGTTCGCGTAGAACGAGACGCTGTTCATCAGGTGGCCGGTCAGCGCGGCATCGAGCAGCCGCTGGTCGCGCACGACCATCTGGCGCGCCCATTCGAGGCGGTTCCGGTGCATCAGCCCGCGCAGGCCCCGCGCCGATTCCTGCTCGCGGTCGGCGTAGAAGCTGTAGCCGAACCACGCGCCGACGAACAGCGCGAGCGCGAGCGCGTCGAGCGGCGTGACCGTCAGCAGCAGGCGTTCCAGCGTTTCCACGATGGGCAGCGGCGTGCGGGAGGTCCGCAGTGTAGGTCGCCCGGGCGCCCCGCGCCAGACGCACCGCACACCGGACCCGGGCTGCCGCCGCGCGCTCCGGTAGAATCACGCCCGCGCGCCCCGGTAGCTCAGTGGATAGAGCAGCCCCCTCCTAAGGGGCAGGTCGCACGTTCGATTCGTGTTCGGGGCGCCACGATCAGGGGTCAGGAGTCGGAGGACAGGAAACGGAGGGGCCGGCGATTCCGGCGCCTGCGCATCGAGCGCCGATGCGGCTTCGATCGTCGATCGGGCCACACGCTCGCCGCATCGCGCATGCTCGTCCCCGCGCGACATTTCGTCGGGCCGAGGACCGATCCGCGGCGCCGCCGACTCGCCGCTGCGCGAGCTACTTCCGCTCGCCCGTCTTCCACCTGCGGTGCACCCACCACCACTGCTCCGGGTGGCGGACGACGAGGCGCTCGATCGCGGCGTTGTAGGCCCGCGTGTTGCGCAGGAGTTCCTCCTTCGGGTCGTCGCAGGCGATCGGCTCGAGCGGCTCCTCGAAACGCAGCACGTGCGACCCGTCGGGTTCCCGCCACGAGGCCGCGGGCATCACCGGCGCGCCGGTCGCCTGCGCGATGATCGCGAGGCTCCTGAACGTTCCGGCCGGATGGCCGAAGAACTCGACCGCGACGCCGTCGCGTCCGTGCGCGTGCTGGTCGAACGGGAACACGACGAGGTCGCCGGCCTCCAGCCGCTCGACGAGCGCGTCGAGCGACCCGCGCTTGGGCAGCACGCCGAAGCCCGCGCGCTGGAAGCGTCTCGTCACCAGACTCTCGAGCCATCGCGGCTTGATCGCGCGGCGAACGAAGTGGAAGCGGCCGTGCGCCTCGGGTACCTTGCGCACGCCCGCGATCGTCGCGACCTCCCAGTTGCCGAAGTGCCCGGTCAGGATCAGCACGCCCTTGCCGCGCGCGTGCACGGCGCGCACGAGGTCGATGTTCTCGACGCGCACGATCGCGCCCTTGCGCTCGTCCGACAGCCATCGGAAGCGCATGAACTCGACGAGGAGACGCGCGAGGTGCGCGTAGTGCGCCTGCGCGAGACGTACGATCTCCGCCTCGTCGACGCGGTCGCCGTAGACGCGTCGCAGGTTGTCCATCACGATGGCGCGCCGGAACGGGATCCAGCGCCACACGAACCGCCCGATCGCGGGAACGTCGGTCGTCGCGCGCTCGGCCACCGCGACGGCGTTCGCGTTCGTCGCGTCGTGGGACATCGACAGCGCGATGCGCGCGATCCGGTAGCGCCCCATCACGACCTCGGCCGCCGGGCCCGGGACGACCTGCGGCGCCCCGTAGGCATCGCGCTCGACCGAGAAGTCGGAGGCCGCGATCGCCTCGAGCGCGGTCTCGCGCGGAAAGAGCTTGAGGCACGCTTCCTTCGCGGCGAAGCGCGCGGCGAGCGACGCGGCGCGCCCCGGCCCCTCGCCCGCGTCCGCGAGCTCGCGCGCGGTGAAGAGCCGCGCGATCGACGACGCGTCGTTCGCGTCGAGCATGCGCCCGACGCGGGCGATCGCGACCGTGTCGATCCCGCAGCGCTCGCCGGCGGGCGGAACCCGGGCCACGGCGCGGATCAGGCCGCGCGGATGAGCAGCGCGCCGTCGGTGCCGCCGAAGCCGCGCGACAGCACGAGCGCGACATCGCTGCGCGGCTCGCGCGCCTCGCGCGAGACCGGCAGCGCGGCGAACGCGGGATCGATGCGGTCGAGCACCGGGATGCCCGGCACGACGCCGCGCCGCAGCGCCTCCAGCGCGAGCACCGCCTCGATCGCGCCCGCCGCGGCGATCAGGTGGCCGATCGACCACTTGAACGCGGTGACCGGCGGCGCGTCGGCGCCGAACACGTCGAGGATCGCGAACGCCTCAGACGCGTCGGACGCGGGCGTGCCGTTGCCGTGCGCGACGATCATCCCGACGTCGCGCGCGTCGATGCCCGCGTCGGCCAGCGCCGCGCGAATCGCCCTCGCGGGCCCCTCGCCGTCGTCGCGGATCGCGAGGAGCCCTTCGCTCTCGGTGGCGTGGCCGGCCCCCAGCACGCGCCCCAGCGCCGTCGCGCCGCGCGCGCGCGCCGAGGCTTCGCTCTCGACCATCATCGCGCCGGCCCCCTCGCCCATCAGGCTGCCGTCCCGCGACGCGTCGAAGGGCCTGAGCGTCTCGCGCGCGAGCAGTCCCGCGCCGTGGTAGTAGAAGACGTTCTGCGGCTCGATCGGCGTATCGTGGCCCACGGCGACCGCGCGGTCCGCCTCCCCGTTCACGATGCCCGCGGCGGCCTCGACGATTGCGAGGAGCCCGCTCACGCTGTGATTGGTGATGCAGGCGTTCGGACCCTTGATGCCGAAGCGGATGCCGACGTGGCAAAGCACGTTGTTGGGCAGCGACTTTAGCAACCACATCGGGTTGACCATGCTGGCGAGCTCGCTGCCGAAAGCAGGCAGCTCCCCTCCCGCCTGCTCGATCAGCGGGAAGTAGTCGTACTGGTTCTGGTAGTTGCCGCCGCCCGAGCCCGCGTACAGGCCCGTGCGCTCCGAGAAATGCGCCGCGGCGGCGGCGTCCAGGCCCTCGCGATGCGCGACGTAGGCGGCTTCCCTCACCGCCTCGCCCGCGGCGTAGAGCCCGACGACGTCGGTGCGGCGGATGAGCTTCAGCAGCTTGCGGTCGCCCGCGAGCTGGGCGGCGTTGAAGTCGGCGATCTCGGCGGCGATCGGGCGCGGCCAGTGCGCGACGTCCCACGACGCGATCGGCGCGAGCGCGCTCCTGCCCTCGAGGATGGCATCGAGGATCGACGCGGGCGACTTGCCCGCGCCGCAGATCGCGCCCAGGCCGGTGACGACGACCGGAGTCCTCCCGCTCATGCCCGTCCTCCGTCGAAGTCGGGATGGCGGAACGCGAGGCAACTGTTCGAGCCGCCGAAACCGAGCGAGTTCGAAAGCGCGACGCGAACCGGCTGCTTCCGTGCGG
>JAKLIE010000258.1 GCA_022709775.1 Pseudomonadota bacterium | reverse complement strand
GTCGTACGACTTCCTCGCTTTCGCCGCGGCCAGGCCGTCGGAGGCGGCATCGCGCTCCTTGCCGAGAACACCGGCCGCCGCCGCGCTCTCCTGCGCGGGTGCCGGTGCACTCGCCGGCGGGGCCGCGTCGCTCCGCTCCGCGCGTTGCGCGGCGATCTTCGGTCGCGGCGGGTAGCTCACCGGTACGCGTTCGCGGAAGACCGCGACGCCGATGACGCCGAGGTCGCCCGGGCGGCCGGTGCGCGCGGCATAGCTGTCGGCGACGTTGGTGAAGTAGAACGCGGCGGTGTTCGCGAGGCTCTTGCGCCAGCCGGCGATCTCGACCGAGCCGTAGGGCTCGAGCACGTAGCCGCTCTGGTCGGGCGACGCGGTCTCGCCGGTGACCGCGTTGACGCCGTCGACCGAGGGCACCGCCAGGATGCGCATGCCGGTGTGGTTGCGGATGCGGATCGCGTACTCGTGACCCGGCGAGCCGACGATCCAGCGGGTGTCGCCGCTCACGTAGACCGGCAGCAACGTGTTGTCGGTGCGATCGAGGATCTCGACCGTCGCGAGATGCGTGGACACCGCCGGCGGCGGCGAGTGCGCACAGGCGGCCAGCGGCGCGGCGAGCGCGGCGACGAGCGCCAGCGCGGAGGCACGCAACCGGCGCGCGCGCGTCGAGCGGCCGGCGGGTGGAACGGCTTCGGTTCGACGAGGGGCGGCATCCATCGCGGATCTCCCGGCATCGGGCCGGCGGCGCCAGCCCATGCCCCCTTGAACGGCCGGTCGCGTCGGGCGGGGTTAACGGGAGCGACGCCTGGCGGGACGCCCGGGGGTGCATGCCATAATCGCCAGCCGACGCCTCCCCGGACGAAAACTGCCGCCGACGCCATGAAGGACGCTGCCCAGCTCGCCCCGCTCGTCACAGGTTTCGCGTTCGCGCTCGCGTTCGTCTTCGGCTACGTCGCCAACCGCGTGAGCTTCTGCACGATGGGCGCGATCGCCGACGTCGCGAACTTCGGCGACTGGCGTCGGCTGCGCATGTGGCTGCTCGCGATCGCGGTGGCGATCGGCGGCGCGGCCGTGCTGCAGGGCATGGGGCTGGTCGAGCTGTCGAAGTCGATCTACATGGGCGGGCAGGTCCCGTGGGTCTCGCACGTCGTCGGCGGCGCGTTCTTCGGCTTCGGCATGACCCTCGCGTCGGGTTGCGGCAGCAAGACGCTGATCCGCATCGGCGGCGGCAACCTCAAGTCGCTGATCGTGCTCATCGTGATGGGGATCGCCGCCTACATGACGCTGAAGGGGGTGTTCGCGAGCTGGCGCGCGGCCGGCCTCGATCCGTGGCGCATCGATGTCGCGTCGTTCGGCAGCAAGACGTCAGATCTGCCGTCGCTCGTCGACGCCGCGGGGATCGGCGCGACCGCGCGTTGGCTCGTCCCCGCGCTCGTCGCCGGCGCGGTCGCCGCTTTCGCGTTCGCCAACCGCGATTTCCGCGAGACGCGCGAGATGATCGTCGGCGGCGTGATCGTCGGCGCGGTGGTCGTCGCCGGCTGGTACGTGTCGGGCCATCTCGGCTACCTCGCCGAGGATCCGGCGACGCTCGAGGAAAAGTTCGTCGCGACCAATTCGGGGCGCGCGGAATCGTTCTCGTTCGTCGCCCCCGCAGCCTACCTGCTCGAGCTCATGATGATGTGGACCGACACGACGCGCGTGCTCACGTTCGGCATCGCGGCGTCGCTGGGCATGATCGCGGGCTCGGCCGCCTACGCGCTCGCCTCGAAGTCGTTCCGCTGGGAGAGCTTCGCGAGCGCCGAGGACGTCGGCAACCACCTCGTCGGCGCCGTGATGATGGGCTTCGGCGGCGTGACGGCGCTCGGCTGCACGATCGGGCAGGGGATCACGGGCGTCTCGACGCTCGCGGTCGGCTCGATCCTCACGCTGCTCGCGATCATCGGCGGCTGCCTGCTGGCCGTCCGCTACCAGATGTGGCGCCTGGAGCGGATGGCGTGACCGCCGGAGCGGGCCATTGTCGACGCAGCGGCCCGCCCCCACGTTGAAGGCACCATGATCGTCTTCGACCTCCAGTGCGCGCAGGGCCACGGGTTCGAGGGCTGGTTCGACTCGGGCGACGGGTTCGAGCACCAGCTCGCGACGGACCTCGTCCGCTGCCCGGTCTGCGACACGTCGGCCGTGACCCGCGTGCCCTCGGCCCGCGTTGCGGTGCCAAAGGGAGGCGATGCGCCGCCGCGGTCCCTGCCCGAAACGGTCGCCGGGCTCCCGCCGGAGCTTCTCGCGAAGCTGCGCGAGGCGGTCCGCGCCACCGAGAACGTCGGCCGGCGCTTCCCCGAAGAGGCGCGCAAGATCCACTATCAGGAAGTGCCTCACCGGCCGATACGCGGCGAGGCGACCGCGGAAGAGGCCCGCGAGCTGATCGACGAGGGCGTCGATTTCGCGCCGATCCCGCCGATCCTCTCGCGCGACGAGCACTGAAGGCACGCCGGGTATCGGGAATCCGTCGGGGAACGCGCCGGAACCGGCGGCGAGGGCCGGGAGCGCGCACCCAACTGGCGCGACCGCCCGGATTCCGCTAGAATCGCGCGTTTTCCGCGGGCCGTTAGCTCAGCTTGGTAGAGCAGCGGACTTTTAATCCGTTGGTCGCTGGTTCGAATCCAGCACGGCCTACCAGGCCTTCCCGGTCGGCCGATCGGGGCAGGGCGCACGCGGGCGCGGTAGAATCACGTTTCTTTCGGCGGGCCGTTAGCTCAGCTGGTAGAGCAGCGGACTCTTAATCCGTTGGTCGTAGGTTCAAATCCTACACGGCCTACCAACCCGCCTTTCCTCCGGCGTCGTGCTCGGTGGCCGCAGGCTTCCGGAACCGCCGGATTCCCGCGGTTTCCGCGGGTCCGGACCGCCGCGGCTCACACCTCGATGCGCGCATTCGGCCACGCCGCGCCGGCGACCGGGATGTCGCTCGCCGGCGCGGCGAGCGTCGGGTGCCGTTCGTCGGAGGGGCACATCGCTTGCTTCGTTCACGGCCGACCGTCGTCCCGCTCGCCATGAACGCCTCCCTCGCCGTCCTTCCGGGTCTCGCCGCCCCGCGTCGTCCCGAATTCGCCGTCCGCAACCCCGGGCGATGCGCGCGCGGACGGGCACCTGCGGTGACGCAGCGGGGCATCGCCCGGGTCGAGCTGGCGTTCGTGCTGATCGCCCTCGCGGCGCTCGCGGCCGTGTCGGTGCCCTCGTTCGGAAATCTCGTCGTCGCGGAGCGCCTGCGCTCCGCGGGCGCGGATCTGGTGGCGTCGCTCGAGCTCGCGCGTAGCGAGGCGATCCGGCGCAGCGACGTCGTCACCGTGCGGCCGATCGCCGATCGCTGGACCGGCGGGTGGGTCGTCTCCACCGCGCGGGGCGATTCGATCGACCGGAGGAGTGCGCTCGGCGGCCGGGTGACCGTACCGCGCGCGCCCGATTCGATCGCGTTCGGCCCGGACGGGCGCCCCGCCGTCGGCGGAGTCCGGATCGAACTTGCGGACGCGGACAGGACGACCGGCGTCGTGCCCCATTGCGTGATCGTCGACCCGGCCGGCACGCCGCGCATCGAAGCGAAGACCTGCAACTGAGGTCGCCCGCCGGCGCCCGAGGCGAACCGCGTCAGCCGGACGCCTTGCGCGACGCCAGCGGTCCCAGCACGTTGACCGCCAGCCCCGCGAACACCAGCGCGACGCCTGCCGCCTGGACGAGCGCGAGCCGCTCGCCCAGGAAGATCGCGGCCGACGCGAGCCCCGATACCGGGACCAGCAGCGCGAACGGCGAGACGAGCGGCGTCGGATAGGTGTGCAGCAGCCGGTTCCAGGCGCCGAACGCGAACAGCGTCGCGCCCCACGACAGGAACCCGACGCACCCCCACGAGAGCGCCGACGCCGAGGTCACCGCGTGCCACGCACCCGCGCCCCCCTCGAACAGGTACGACGCGATCGCGAGAGGCAGCGGCGGCACGAGGCTCGACCAGACGACGAGCGAGAACGCGTCGACGTCGTGGTCGGCGCCCGCACGCTTCGCGATCACGT
>JAKLIE010000257.1 GCA_022709775.1 Pseudomonadota bacterium | reverse complement strand
CATGCGCGAGGTGATCATGCCGACCGTCGAGGGCATGGCTGCCGACGGCATTCCCTACACGGGCTTCCTCTACGCGGGCGTGATGATCGACGCCGCGGGTACGCCGCGCGTGCTCGAGTTCAACTGCCGTCTCGGCGACCCCGAGACGCAGCCGATCATGGCGCGGCTCAAGAGCGACCTCGTCGACCTCGCCGAGAACGCCGCACGCGGCACGCTCGACCGCGTCGAAGCGGAGTGGGACCGGCGCGCGGCGCTCGGCGTCGTGCTCGCGGCCGCGGGCTATCCCGAGGCTCCGCGTCGTGGCGATGCGATCACGGGTCTCGACCGGATCGACGAAGCCCGCCATCCCGGCATCGCCGTGTTCCACGCGGGCACGGCCCTGGACGGCGAGCGGGTCGTCACGAGCGGCGGACGTGTGCTCTGCGTCACAGCGCTGGGCGATTCCGTGAGGCTGGCGCAGCGCGCCGCGTACGCCGCGATCGCCGAGATCCGCTTCGACGGCATGCAGTACCGCACCGACATCGGCCACCGCGCCGTGGCACGCAGGTAGTCCGGCCGCCCGACGCCGCCGAATCGCCATGGACGTCTCCGCGGTCCGCGCCTATCTCGCCGGCTTGCAGGAGCGCATCGTCGCGCGGCTCGAGGCGATCGACGGCGGGCCTTTCCTGCGCGACGCGTGGGATCGTCCGGAAGGCGGCGGCGGCGTCTCGCGCCTGATCGAGGACGGCGCCGTGCTCGAGCGCGGGGGCGTGAATTTCTCCGACGTCCGCGGCGCGTCGCTGCCGCCGTCCGCGACCGCGCACCGTCCCGATCTCGCGGGGCGCGCATGGCAGGCGACGGGCGTGTCGCTCGTCCTGCATCCCCGCAATCCGCACGCGCCGACCGTGCACATGAACGTGCGCATGTTCGTCGCGACGCGCGCCGACGCCGATCCGGTGTGGTGGTTCGGCGGAGGCATGGACCTGACGCCGTACTACGGCTACGACGAGGACGCGGTCCACTTCCACCGCACCTGCCGCGACGCGGTCGCGCCGTTCGGCGCGGACCTGTACCCGCGCTGGAAGAAGGCGTGCGACGACTACTTCTACCTGAAGCACCGGCGCGAGCCGCGCGGCGTCGGCGGCATATTCTTCGACGACCTCTCCGACGGCGGATTCGAGCGCTCGTTCGCGATCGTGCGTTCGGTCGGCGACGCGTTCGTCCATGCGTACGCGCCGATCCTCGAGCGGCGCAGGAACGTCGCATACGGCGAGCGCGAGCGTGACTTCCAGGCGTACCGCCGCGGGCGCTACGTCGAGTTCAATCTCGTCTGGGACCGCGGAACGCTGTTCGGGCTGCAGAGCAACGGCCGCACGGAAGCGATTCTGATGTCGCTGCCGCCGATCGTGAAGTGGCGCTACGACTGGCGTCCCGCACCGGGCACGCCCGAAGCGCGGCTCTACGAGCGCCATCTCGTTCCCCGCGACTGGGCGAACGAGCCCGCGACGGGCGCATGAGCGCGACTCCGCGATCCGTCGCGCCGCGACCGGGAGACTCCGCATGAGCACCCCCCATTCGCCCGAGGACGGCCATCTGGTCGAGACGAAGCTCGACTCGGAGCGCGTCTTCGACGGCCGCCTGCTGCACGTGCGACGCGACACGGTGCGCCTGCCCTCGGGTCACACGGCGACGCGCGAGTACATCGTGCACCCCGGGGCGGTGCTGATCGCGCCGCGGCTGCCCGACGGGCGCTGGATCGTGGAGCGCCAGTTCCGCTATCCGGTGGGACGGGTGTTCCTCGAGTTCCCCGCGGGCAAGCGCGATCCCGGCGAATCGGCGCTGGAGACGGGCAAGCGCGAGCTCGCCGAGGAGGCGGGCTACGACGCGTCGACTTGGACGCGGCTCGGCGTCATCCACCCGTGCATCGGGTACTCGGACGAGGTGATCGAGCTGTGGCGCGCGGACGGGCTCACGCCCGTCGGGCGCAAGCTCGACGACGACGAGCACCTGGACGTCATCGCGACGAGCGGTGCCGACCTCCTGGCCGCGCTCGACCGCGGCGACGTCACCGACGCGAAGACGGTCGCTGCGCTGCTCTTTCTCGAGCGCAACGGCGGGGTCGCGTGATCGCGCGCCGCCTGCGCGCCAGGGGGCGCGTGCAGGGCGTGGGATTCCGCGATGCGATGGTCGATGCCGCGATCCTCGCCGGCGTCGAAGGCTGGGTACGCAATCGCCGCGACGGCAGCGTCGAGGCATGGGTGCAGGGGAGCGAGGAGGCGGTCGCCCGCGCGGTGAGCTGGGCGCGGCGCGGACCGCGGCTCGCGCTCGTCGATCGCCTGGACGTCGAGGAGGTCGAGGTCGACGCGGCGGTGCGCGGATTCGGGCGCGCGGCGACGGCCTGAAACCGGATCAGCGTCCGCAGAGGTCGCGCCAGGCCACGAACGTCGCGCAGGCGATCAGCGGCAGCGCGATCACGAGCCCGATGCCCATCGTCAGCAGCCCGACGGCGAGGAGCGCGAACGCGATCGCGCCGTAGACGACGAACGCGCCCGGGTTGCGCACGAACGCGGCGACGGAGACCGTGAACGAGCGGACGAATCCCGCGTCGTCGAACAGCGCGGCGAGCGGCACGAACGACATCGGCAGCGACACCAGGATGCCGGCGGCGTAGATCGCGAGCACCGTCGTCGAGTCGATGTCGGCGGGGGTCGCCGTCGGCCTCAGCAGGTTCACGCCCGCGAGCGCGTCGGCCGCATACCATTCGGCGGCGAACGTGATCGCCGACGAGACCACGATCGCGCCGATCGCCGCGGCGCTCGCGCGGAACGCGGAGAACGCGTGCGCGACGCGCGGTCGCGCCCCCGCCTCGGCGGCCGCGGCGCCGTAGAGCATCCCGCATGCGACGAGCGGCACGACGATCTTCGACGCCAGCGGCCCGGCGTCGGGCACGAGCTCGAGCGCGACCTGCGCGAGCACGGTCAGCACGGCCAGCACGGACAGCGTCACGGGCCCCCGCTTCCACAGGCGCATGGCGTCGCCGTACCAGACGAGCGCGCGCGACGCGGGCACCGACGCGATCGCGAGGTCTCCCGGATCCGGGGGCATCACGGTGCCACGCGACGGGACGGGCTATGCCCCGACACCGAGGTAGGCCGCGCGGATCTTGGGATCGTGCAGCAGCGCCTTCGCGTCTCCTGCGAGGGTGATCTCGCCGGACTCCATCACGTAGCCGCGGTGCGAGACCTCGAGCGCGAGCTTCGCGTTCTGCTCGATCAGCAGGATCGTCACGCCCTCGCCGCTCACCGCCAATACGGTCTCGAACACCTTCTGCACCATCAGCGGCGCGAGGCCCATCGACGGCTCGTCGAGCAGCAGCAGGCGCGGGCGCGACATCATCGCGCGACCCATCGCGAGCATCTGCTGCTCGCCGCCCGACAGTGTTCCCGCGGTCTGCCGGTGGCGCTCCTTCAGGCGCGGGAACAGCGCGAACACGCGCTCGACATCGGACCGGATGCCGTCGCGGTCATTGCGCGTGTACGCGCCCATCGCGAGGTTCTCCTCGATCGTGAGCGCGCCGAACACGCCGCGCCCTTCCGGCACCATCGCGAGGCCGCGGCGGACGAGCTGGAAGGCGGGCGCGCCGGTCACGTCCTCGCCGTCGTAGCGGACGGTGCCGCCGGTCACCGGCTGCAGGCCGGTGACGCCCTTCAGCGTGGTCGTCTTGCCTGCGCCGTTCGCGCCGATCAGGCAGACGAGCTCGCCCTTGCCCACGACGAGGTCGATGCCCTTGACGGCCTGGATGCCGCCGTAGGCGACCTTGAGGCCCTCGAGCGCGAGGAGCGGCGTCGCGGCGTCGCTCACGCGGTCGCCTCCCCGAATGTCCGTGTCGATGCGGCCGGTCGAGCGTCGGCGACCGGCCGCGATTCGCCTTGCCGCCGATCCCCGCGCCCGCAGGGCCGGGGGATGCGCACGTCGTGCGGCGCGGGGCCCCTCGTCGGGTGGCTCACGCGGCCGCCTCCGCGAGTGTTCGTCTCGATGCGTCCGGTCGAGCGTCGGCGACCGGCCGCGATTCGCCTTGCCGCCGATCCCCGCGCCCGCAGGGCCGGGGGATGCGCA
>JAKLIE010000256.1 GCA_022709775.1 Pseudomonadota bacterium | reverse complement strand
CGATGCCATCGCGCGGCCCAAGCTCGCCGCGCGCGCTCCCTCGATGTCGAAGGCGGAAGCGCCCACGCCCGAGGCGGCCGCGATGCGCGACCGGCCGACGGCCGCTTCCGCCGCGGCACAAGGCGCGGCGGTCAGGCTGCCGGACGCGTTCGTCGCCGAGATCCGGCGCCTGCTCGCGGCGAACGACGCCGAGGGTGCCGCACGCGAGCTGCGCGCGTTCCGGCAAACCTACGCGGATGCCGATGCCAGGCTGCCGGCCGAGCTGCGCGCGTGGGCGACGGGCGTGGCGCGCTGATGCCGGCACCGGTCGGCGGGGACGGGCGATCGCCCGCCGTCGTCGCAGCCGCTATCGCGCGAGCAGCCTGCGTATCGGCGCGGGCAGCGCGGCCCCCGCGAGGTCCGCGCGCGCGATCCACGCGCACTCGGCGGGAAGCACGCTTCGCGATGCGTTCGCGGCGAGTCGCGACGGGTGCATCGTAAGCGCGTAGTGCGTGAACGCGTGATCGACCGGCGATAGCCGTTCGAGAAGCCGTGCGCCGATGCCGTAGCGCTCGCGCAACGCCGCGACCGGATCCTCGTCGACGCCGATCTCGGGCAGGCTCCAGAGCCTACCCCAGACGCCGGTCGACGGGCGACGCTCGAGCAGCACCTCGCCCGCGCGCTCGGCCCAGACGAGCTGCACATCGCGATGCGGAAGCGCGCGCCGCACGCGCCTGCCCGGCAGCTCCCCGATGCGTCCCTCCCGGCGAGCGACGCAATCGCGCGCGACCGGGCACTCGCCGCAGCGCGGCTTTGCGCGCGTGCAGAGCGTCGCCCCGAGATCCATCATGCCTTGCGTGTACGCCTCGATCGCGTCGCGCGGGACGAGCCGCCGCGCCAGCGCCCAGAGCGTCGACTCCACCGGCGGCGAACCAGGATCGCCTTCGATACCGCGATGACGCGCGAGCACGCGCTTCACGTTGCCGTCGAGGATCGCGCCGCGCTCGCCCGAGGCGAATGCCGCGATCGCTGCGGCGGTCGACGGACCGACGCCCGGCAGCGCGGCGAGCGCGACCGCATCGCGCGGGAACGTGCCGCCGCGGCGATCGACGACGTCGCGCGCCGCCGCGTGCATGTGCCGCGCGCGACGGTAGTAGCCGAGTCCGCTCCATTGCGCGAGCACGGCGTCCTCGTCGGCACGGGCAAGCGCGCGCACGTCGGGGAACGCGTCGAGGAAGCGCTCGTAGTACGGGATCACCGTCGCGACCTGCGTCTGCTGGAGCATGATCTCCGCGACCCAGATCCGGTACGCGTCGCGCGTGCGCTGCCACGGGAGATCGTGGCGGCCGTGCGTGCGCTGCCAGGCGACGAGGCGCTGCGCGAATCCGGTCATCGGTCTGTCGGTCGACAGCGTGGCGGAGCCGACCCCACCGATCCCGCCGCGCCCGATGCGCGGCCACCCGAAGCGCCGGCGCGCTGTTCCCCGTCCTCCGCCCCCCGATGCCTGATTACCTGACTCCCAGCCGCTGCTTCGCCTTCGCCGCGGCCTCGGACGACGGATACTTCGCGATCAGCTCCTCGAGCGTGCGGCGCGCCGCGGCGCTCTCGTTCAGCTCGCCTTGCGCGGACGCGATGTTGAGCATCGCGTCGGGCACCTTCGCGCTGTCGGGATACTGCTGAACGAGCTGCCGCTGCGCCGCGATCGCCCCGCGGAAATCGCGGCGGGCGAACTGCGCGTTGCCGATCCAGTACTGCGCGGACGGCGCGAGCGGGCTCTTCGGATGCGCCTTGACGAATGCGCCGAACGCCGCGACGGCGCCCGGATAGTCGGCGCGCTTGAACTGCTCGAGCGCCGCGTCGTACGCGCGCTGCTCGGCGGCGGCGTCGGCGACCGGAGCCGCGGGAGCCGGCATCGCCGCGGGAACCGCGCTCGCGGCGGCCGCAGGCGCCACCGCGCCGGGCTGCGCCGTCCCGCCGGCCGCGGCCGGCGCCGCAGGTACGGCAGCCGCAGGCGCGTTCGCCGTCTCGAGCCTGCGCATGCGCGAGTCGAGGTCGACGTAGAGGTCGCGCTGCCGCTTCTGCGCCTCGGCGAGCTCGTGCGTCAGCACCTCGATCTGGCCGCGCATCCGCGCGATGTCCGCCTTGAGCTGCTCGACCGCGCCGAACATCTCGACCAGCCCCTGCGACTTCAGCTGCTGCTCGAGCGTCGCGATGCGGTCCTCGAGCTGCTTCTGCACCTGCGTCAGGCGCACGTTCGTCTCGGCGATGCGCTTTCGCGCCTCCTCGTCGTCGAACAGCGCCGCGTGCGCGACGCCGCCGGCGAGCGCGAGCGCCAGCGCCGTCGCGAGCCCGGCGCGCCGCAACGCGTTCGCGCGCATCATTCGCCGGCGTAGAGGAGGTCGTCGCGCCGGTTCTCGGCCCACGCCGCCTCGTCGTGGCCCGGATTCTTCGGCTTCTCCTTGCCGAAGCTGACCGTTTCGATCTGAGACTCCTGCGCGCCGAGCAGCATCATCATCCGCTTCACCGAGTCGGCGCGCTTCTGGCCGAGCGCGATGTTGTACTCGCGCGAGCCGCGCTCGTCGGTGTTGCCCTGGATCGTCATGCGCGCGTTCCTGTTGCCCGCGAGATAGCGCCCGTGCGCCTCGATCACCGGCTTGTACTCGTCCTTGACGACGAAGCTGTCGAAGTCGAAGTACACGCTGCGCTTCGACAGCACGTTCGCCGGATCCTTGAGCGGATTGCCGCCCGCGGTCCCGGCGCGGGACGCGCCGGCCGACGTGCCGGAGACGCCCGAGGTACCGGCCCCGCTCGTGCTCGCGCCGGACGTGCCGGATGCGGCGCCGGACGCGGCGCGATCCTCGACGGGCGCCGCATCCTGCGTTGTCGGCGTGCTCTGGCATCCGGCGAGGAGCGCCACGAATGCGGCGGCGACGAAGAGTCTGTGCATGCTGTCCTCCTGGGAGTTGCGGACGGGCGGAACGTCTGTCCGGAAGATTCGCGCTAGCGGGGCAGCGGGCCCCACGCGGGTTCGCGCACGTCGGTGGCGGGCGCGACGATGCGCTGCTTCACGCGCCCGTCGGCGGACACCGCGTTCAAGATACCACGCCCGCCGGTCTCGTTCGCGTAGAGCACGAGGCGGCCGTTGGGCGCGATGCTGGGCGATTCGTCGAGCGGGCCGGCGGTCAGCACCTGCGTCTGGCGGGTCGCGAAGTCCATGATCGCGATCTGGTAGCGGCCGCCGTCGCGCCGCACGTAGACCATGCCCTTGCCGTCGGGCAGCGGGCGCGGCGACACGTTGTAGCTGCCGTCGAACGTGATGCGCTCGACCGCGCCGCCGTCGACGCCGACGCGGTAGACCTGCGGGCTGCCGCCGCGATCGGACGTGAACAGGATCGAGCGGCCGTCGGGCATGAACCACGCCTCGGTGTCGACGCCCGGCGAGCTCATCAGGCGCTTGACGCCGGAGCCGTCGGCGTTCATCAGGTAGAGCTGCGAGCCGCCGTCGCGCGTGAGCGTCACCGCGAGCTGCCGGCCGTCGGGCGACCAGGCGGGAGCGCTGTTGCTGCCGCGGAACGCGGCCACCGCCGTGCGGGCGCCGGTCGAGAGGCTCTGCACGTAGACGACCGGCTTCCTCTGCTCGAGCGAGACGTATGCGATCCGCGTTCCGTCGGGCGACCAGCGCGGCGACAGCATCGGCTCGTCGGTGCTGACGATCGTCTGCGGGTCGGCGCCGTCGGCGTCGGCGACGACGAGCTGGTAGCGCGGCCCCTGCTTCGCGACGTAGGCGATGCGGGTGGAGAACACGCCGCGCTCGCCGGTGAGCTTCGCGTAGATCTCGTCGGCGATCCGGTGGGCGGTCGCGCGGAACTGGGCCTGCGTCACCGTGAACTGCGTGGACGCGAGCGTGCCGCCGCGCACCGAATCGACGAGCGCGTACCGCACGTCGACGCGGCCGTCCCCCAGCGGACGCATCGTGCCGACGACGACGGCGTCGGCGCCGCGGCCCCGCCACACGTCGATGCGCACGTCCTCGGCGCGCGCCGGCCGCGGCACGATGCCGCCGGTGTCGACGCCCCGGAAGAGCCCCGAGCGCTCGAGGTCGGCGGCGACGATGCCCGAGATGCCCAGCGGG
>JAKLIE010000255.1 GCA_022709775.1 Pseudomonadota bacterium | reverse complement strand
GCCAGTGGGCGCTCTACCACGACGGCTGGTTCCTCAGCACCAAGGTGAATCGCGCGCCGTGGGAGGCCTTCGGCCCGGCCAACCCGAACCCGCTGGACAACCAGGTACTGGAGCTCTTCGACCTGAACACGGACTTCAACCAGACCACCGACGTCGCCGCGAAGCACCCGCAGAAGGTCAAGGAGCTGAAGCAGATCTTCGTCGCGGAGGCGAGGAAGCACCAGGTCTTCCCGATGGACGCGTCCGTCGCGGGACGGATCGTCGCGCCGCGCCCGAACATCACCGCCGGGCGCAGCGAGTTCGTCTACACGCGTCCGATGGTCGGCCTGCCGCAGGGCGACTCGCCGCTGCTGCTCAACACCTCCTACACGGTCACCGCCGACATCGAGGTGCCGCAGGGCGGCGCCGAGGGCATGATCCTGACCTCGGGCGGGCGCTTCGGCGGTTACGGCTTCTACCTGCTGAAGGGCAAGCCGGTGTGGCTGTGGAACCTGGTCGACCTCGAGCGCCTCAAGTGGGAAGGCGCGGATGCGCTGACGCCGGGGCGGCACACCGTCGAGTTCGACTTCAAGTACGAGGGGATCGGCCCCGGCACGTTGGCGTTCAACAACTTCAGCGGCGTCGGCCGACCGGGCAACGGCACGCTCAAGGTGGACGGCAAGGAAGTCGCGACGAAGCGGATGGAGAAGACGCTGCCGATGATCCTGCAGTGGGACGAGAGCTTCGACGTCGGCTCGGACACGCTCACCGGCGTGAACGACGCCGATTACAAGCCGCCGTTCGCGCTGACCGCCAGGCTCAACAAGCTGACGATCAAGGTGGATCGCCCGCAGTTGTCGCCCGAGGACGTCAAGCGCCTGGAGGCGGCAATGCAGGCCGCGGCGAAGGCGCGCGAATAGTGCGGAAGCGCGCCCATCGCGCCAGGGCTTCGCGGCCGCGGCGCGTACGGCGCGCGCACGCGACACCAGTCATCCTTTGAAAGGAGTCCCCATGAAGAAGAGTCCCTGGCTGATCCTCGCGGCGGCGGGCACCGCCTACGCCGTCGTCGCCTACGCGCAGTACCCGATCATGGACGCGGTCGCCAACAAGGTGATCCAGAAGTACCAGTCGTCCACCTGCGAGGATCTCTGGGCGAAGAAGGGCCAGCACGGACCCGAGGAGCAGCGCGTGATCGGGTTCCTGAAGAGCGACCCGCAGATGCGCAAGGCGTTCTTCGACAAGATTTCCGGGCCCGTCGTCAACAAGATGTTCGACTGCGGGATGGTGCCCTGATGCGACGCGTCCGCACCGAAACCGCCTGGTGCACGCGATGAGCCGCAGCACTTCAATGGGAACGGGCCGCGCGCTCGCGCTGGCCGCGGGCGTCGCGCTCGCGGCCGTTGCGTACGCGCAGGCGCCCGCGCCGGACGCCAGGGCGCCGGCGAAGCCGGCGAAGGCCGCCGCCCCGGCGAAGAAGTCCCAACCGGCCGCGAAGCCCGCGCCCGAGTTCAAGCTGATCCTCGAGCCGCGCGCGATGGAGCTCCTCAAGGCGACGAGCGCGAGGCTCGCGGCCGCGAAGACGATGTCGTTCACGGCGGTAGCGAGCTACGAGTACCCGAGCCGGCTGGGCCCCCCGATCGTCTACACGGTGCGCTACGACGTCGCGATGCAGCGTCCCGACAAGCTGCGCGTGGTCGTGCCGGGCGACGGGCCCGCGTCCGAGTTCTACTTCGACGGCCGCACGATGACGGCGTACGCGCCGGCCGAGAACCTGGTCGCCGTCGCCGACGCGCCGGGCACGATCGACACCGTGCTGAAGCAGGCGTACCAGACGGCGGCGATCTACTACCCGTTCACCGACCTCGTCGTCGCCGATCCCTACGCGGCGCTGACCGAGGGCGCGAAGCTCGCGTTCGTCGTCGGCCCCTCGGGCCACGTCGGCGGCGTGAAGACCGACATGGTCGTGTGGGCGAACGACGACGTGTTCCTGCAGATCTGGATCGGCACCGACGACAAGCTGCCGCGGCGGATCCGCGCGATCTTCCGCGAAGACCCGATGGCGCTGCGCCACGAGGTCGAGCTCTCGAACTGGCAGCTCGACGCACCGGTCGCCGCGGACACGTTCGCGTCGGCGAAGGCGCAGTCCGCGCAGCGCATGGCGTTCGCGAATCCGGCGCCGGCCGCGCCGCCGGGCGTCAAGCCGATCGTCAAGGGCATGACCGACAAGCCGGCGCCCGCGAAGGCGCCCGCGAAATCGCAGTGAAGGGAAGAACTCCGATGAAACCGATCGTCACCGGCGTAGCGGTACTCGCCGCAGCGGCCGTCGCGGCGTGGACGCCGCCCGCCTCGGGCTGGAGCTCGGCGAACCGCTACGGCGGCAGCACGTCGCACAGCGCCGGCTCGACGAGCCACGAGAACCGCTGGGGCGGAAGCTCGGAGCACGCGGCGGGCGAAGGCACCGAGCACTCGAACGTGTACGGGGGCAACACCGCGCACGCGACGGGCGGCGGTACCGAGCACACGAACACGTATGGCGGCACCACCTACGGCGCGTACGGCGCGGGCGTCGCGCACACGTATCCTTCCGGCGCGACCGCGTACCGGCCGCCGGGCTATCCGCCAGGCGCGGTCCCTCCACCCGTCTACCCGGTCTACCATCCGCCGGTCGCGGTCCCGTACTACGCCCCGGGATGCTACGGATGCGCGGCCGCCGCGGGCGCCGTCGCGGGCGTGGCGGTCGGGGCGGCGGTCGCCTCGGCGAACACGGCGGCGGCGACGTCGAACGCCTACGCGGCGGGCGTCGCGGCGGGCACCGCCACGACCGCGGCCGCGACGACCACCGCGTACAACGCCGGCGTCGCCGCGGGGGCCTCCGGCGCGGCGGCTCCCGCGCCCGCCACGGCCGGCGGCACGTACGTGATGGGCGTCGCCTACGCGGCCCTGCCGTCCGGCTGCATCACGCCGAACGTGCACGGCACGACGTACTACCTGTGCGGCAACACCTGGTTCCAGCCGTCGTACGGCGCCAACGGCGTGTTCTACCGCGTCGTGCCGACGCCTTGACGCGGCGGCCCGCGCGCCTCGGCCGGGCATGAGTCCGCTCGCCGTCGGCGCGATCGTCACGTTCACCGTGCTCGCCGGCGCCGCGTTCGGCGCGTGGGCACGCACGCGCCTGCCGCCGCACCACCTCGACGAGGACACGCGCGACATGGTCAAGGTCGGCATCGGCTTCCTGTCGACGCTCGCGGCGCTCGTGCTCGGACTGATCGTCGCGTCGGCCAAGACCGCGTTCGACACGCGTTCCGACGAAGTGCACACGGCGGCCTCGAAGGTCACGCTGGTCGGTGAAGAGCTTCGCGCGCTCGGCGCCCCGGGCGACGTCGCGCGCGCCCGTCTCCGGCAAGCGGTCGAAGAACGCGTCGACGCGCTCTGGGGAGCGCAAGCGACGAGCCCGGCCGACCTGGGGCAGTGGCCCGCCGCGCTCGCGGGGGTCCGCGCGAGCCTGCGCGCGCTCGTCGCGACCGACGAGGCGCAGCGCGAGGCGCGCGCCAAGGCGCTGCAGGCGCTCGACGATCTCGACCGGATCCGATCGGTCGTCGCCGTCGCCACCGGCAGCACGGTCACCCCGCCGCTGCTCGTGCTGCTCGTCGCGTGGATGGTGGTGATCGCCGGGGCGATGAACGTGTTCGCCCCGCGGAACGGCACGATCGCGGTGTTCAACGTGCTGTGCGCTTTGTCGGCGGCGAGCGCGATCTTCCTGATCCTCGAGATGGACCATCCGTTCGGGGGCGTCATTCGGGTCTCGGACGCGCCGATGCGAGCCGCGCTCGCACAGCTCGCGCGCTGAAGGAGCGCGGCGAGGCAACCGGCGCGCGCGCCGTCGATCGCGCTCCGGCGGCGAGGCGATCACGCCCCGCCCACCGACCGGGCCGAGCCCGAGCCGGGGCGTCGCGCGACGCGAAGCCTCAGGGCTTGATGTACGCGTAGTGCTCGCGCGCCTGCAGGCTGGCGACGCGCACGACGCCCGACGGCGTGAACGTCGGCCCGGGGAAGATCCGCTCCTTCTTCGGGTTGCGGTTCCTGAGCGCGATCTCGCCGATCTCGAACGTCACGTCGCGGTTCATCGGGTCGCCGACGAGCGCCGCGGACTCCTGGTA
>JAKLIE010000254.1 GCA_022709775.1 Pseudomonadota bacterium | reverse complement strand
GCCTGGCGAACGACCCTCACCCCCGCCCCTCTCCCGCTCGCGGGAGAGGGGGGATTCGTGGGCGACTCCGCCTGGCGAAGGACCCTCACCCCCGCCCCTCTCCCGTTCGCGGGAGAGGGGGGATTCGTGACGCGGCGGAGCCGCGTTCAGGAAGACCGGCGCGATCACCGTGACGTCCGGCAGGTGCGTGCCGCCGTTGTAGGGCGCGTTCAGCACGAACACGTCGCCCGGCTTCATCGTCCCGGCGCGGCGGTCGATCACGGTCCTGACGCTCTCGCCCATCGAGCCCAGGTGCACCGGCATGTGCGGTGCGTTCGCGATCAGGTTGCCGCCCGCGTCGAACAGCGCGCACGAGAAGTCGAGGCGCTCCTTGATGTTGACCGAGGTCGCGGTATTCGCGAGCGTCACGCCCATCTGCTCGGCGATCGCCATGAACAGGTTGTTGAACACTTCTAGCAGCACGGGGTCCGCGGTCGTGCCGATCGCGTGCGCCCGCTTCGCCTCCTCGACGCGATCGAGCACGAGGTCGTCGCGAGCGGTCAGCGTCGCTCGCCATCCCGGCTCGATCACCGTCGTCGCGTTCGGCTCCTTGACGATCGCCGGGCCGGCGATCGCGTCGCCCGGCCTCAGGTCCTCGCGCGCGTAGATCGCGGCCTCGCGGAACTCGCCGGCCGTGTAGACGCGATGCGCGCCAACCCTCGCGAGCGCGCCTGCGCGCGGCGCGAACGCGGGCGTCCGGTCGCCGGCCGATTCCGTGCGCCCCACCGCCTCGACCGCGACCGCTTCGATCACGAGCGCCTTGCCGGGCATCAGGAATCCGTACTGCTGCGCGTAGCGCTGTTCGAACCCCGCGACGATGTCGCGCAACGGACCCGCGGTCACCTCGATCGTCGTGTCGGTGCCTTCGACCTTCACGTGCATCGACCGGCGGCACGAGATGCGCTCCGCCGGAATGCCCTGCTGCGCAACGTCGTCGCGCGCCGAGGAATCGAGCGCGTCGAACGTCGTCGACAGCGCGGCGAGCGACGTCTCGTCGAGCCTCGATTCGACCGCCTGCTGCCTCAGTGCCCGCACGTCGGCGAGTCCCATGCCATAGGCCGAGAGCACGCCCGCGAACGGATGGATGAACACGCGCGTCATGCCGAGCGCGTCGGCGACGAGGCACGCGTGCTGCCCTCCGGCGCCGCCGAAGCAGCACAGCGTGTACTCGGTCACGTCGTAGCCGCGCTCGACCGAGATGTGCTTGATCGCGTTCGCCATGTTCTCGACCGCGATCTTCAGGAACCCGTCGGCGATCTCCTCGGGCGTCCGGCGGTGGCCGGTCGCCGCCGCCACCTCGTCGGCGAGCGCCGCGAACCTGCGCCGAACGACCTCCGCGTCGAGCGGCTCCCCGCCGTCCGGGCCGAAGACGTGCGGGAACAGGGCCGGATCGAGCTTGCCGACCATCACGTTGCAGTCGGTGACGGCAAGCGGGCCGCCGCGCCGGTACGACGCCGGCCCCGGGTTCGCGCCGGCCGACTCGGGGCCGACGCGGAAGCGCGCGCCGTCGAACGTGCAGATCGACCCGCCGCCGGCGGCGACCGTGTGGATCCGCATCATCGGCGCTCGCAGCCGCACGCCCGCGACCTCGGTGACGAACGCGCGCTCGTACTCGCCCGCATAGTGCGTGACGTCGGTCGACGTGCCGCCCATGTCGAAGCCGATGATCCGGTCGAAGCCGGCGAGCCGCGACACCTCGACCGCCCCGACGATTCCCCCCGCGGGACCGGACAGGATCGCGTCCTTGCCCTGGAACCGGTGCGCGTCGGTGAGCCCGCCCGACGACTGCATGAACTGCAGGCGGACGCTTCCCCTCACCCCGGCCCTCTCCCCGCGATGCGGGGAGAGGGAGGCGTCACGCTCGCGTACTCCCTCTCCCGCGTGCGGGAGAGCGTCGGGGTGAGGGGGGAGGTCGTCACGCTCGCGTACTCCCTCTCCCGCGTGCGGGAGAGGGTCGGGGTGAGGGTCGAGGTCCTCCTCGACCTGCCCGACGTAGCGACGCAGGATCGGCGACAGGTAGGCGTCGACGACCGTCGTGTCGCCGCGCGACACGAGCTTCATCAGCGGCGAGACCTCGTGCGAGACCGACACCTGCGGGAAACCGATCCGGCGCGCGATCGACGCGATCGCCCGCTCGTGCCGCGGGTAGCGGTACCCGTGCATCAGCACGATCGCGACCGCGCGGATGCCCGCGTCGTGCGCCTCGCGCAGCTCGCGCTCGACCGCCGCCTCGTCGAGCGGGCGGACGACGTCGCCGCGAGCGCCCAGGCGCTCGTCCGCCTCGATCGCGCGCTCGTAGAGCAGGCTCGGCAGCTCGATCCGGCGCACGAAGAGCTTAGGCCGGTTCTGGTAGGCGATGCGCAGCGCGTCGGCGAAGCCTTTCGTGACGACGAGCGCGGTCCGCTCGCCCTTGCGCTCGAGAAGCGCGTTGGTCGCGACCGTCGTTCCCATCTTGACCGCGTCGATCTCGTCGGCGGGAACGGGCGCGCCCGGCGCGAGCCCCAGCAGTTCGCGGATCCCCTGTACCGCGGCGTCGCGGTAGCGCTCCGGGTTGTCCGACAGGAGCTTGTGCGTCGCGAGGCTGCCGTCGGGTCGGCGAGCGACGATGTCGGTGAAGGTGCCGCCGCGGTCGATCCAGAATTGCCACATTTCAGGGATCAGGAATCAGGAATCAGGAAACAGAGGACAGGGATCAGAGGCGTCGGCGTCACCGGTGGCGGCGCATCGAGCGCCGGAGGCCGTGCATGGAAGAAGACGATCCCGCAAGCACCACCCCGGCCTCGGAGTCTCGGGCATTATAGGAGCGGCGGCGATCGCGGCCCATCCCGGCCCGGGAAGCGCCTTCCCGGCGCTCGACGCGCCGCCACAGGTGACGCCGGCGCCTCTGATCCCTGTTCTCTGACTCCTGATCCCTGTGATTGGTATCCTGACCCTCGACACCGGCTTCCCGCGGATCAGGGGCGACGTGGGTTGCGCGGACACGTTCCCGTTCCCGGTGCGCTACGCGACGCCCGGGGGCGCGGCGGTCGACCTCGTCGTGCACCGGCGCGACGATTCGATGCTCCCGGCGTTCGTCGAGGCGGGCCGGGCGCTCGTCGATGCGGGCGCGCTGGGGATTGCCACC
Source organism: Pseudomonadota bacterium (assembly GCA_022709775.1). Next base: position 982 of record JAKLIE010000254.1, on the reverse strand, counting down.
ACCTGCGGCTTCCTCGCCCGCTGGCAGGACACGCTGGCGGCCGAGCTGACCGTCCCGGTGCTCACGTCGTCGCTGATGCAGGCGCCGCTCGTCGCGCGCACCCTTCCGAAGGGCCGGCGCGTCGGCATCGTCACGTACTCGGGCGTGGACGTGACGCCCGAGCTGCTCGCGGCCGTGGGCCTCCCCGCCTGGACGCCGGTCGAGGGCGTCGACCCGATCGGGACGTTCGCGCGCACGATCCGGCACGGCACGGCGAAGCTCGACGTCGATGCAATGGCCGCCGACGTCGCGGGAGCGGCCCGCCGGCTCGTCGGTGCGCACCGCGAGATCGGGGCGATCGTGCTCGAGTGCGCCAACATGCCCCCTTACCGTGCGGCCGTCGAGGCGGCGACGGGTCTGCCGGTCTACGACGCGGCCCAGCTCGTCGCCTGGTTCCATGCGGGGCTCGCCGCGACGACTCCGCGTTACGGGCGCAGGGATTTGTGGTAAAAGTCCGCGCTCGCAGCATTCGACCGGCGCGCCCCGGCAGTGCGCCCCACCCTCCCAGGAGAACCCGATGAAACGTTCCGTCGCCCTCGCCGCCGCGATCGGCCTCGCTTCGGCGCTGTCCGCGCTGCCCGCGGCCGCGCAGACGAAGTGGGACCTCCCCTCCGCCTATCCCGCGACCAACTTCCACACCGAGAACCTGCAGCAGTTCGCGAACGACGTCGACAAGGCGAGCGGCGGCAAGCTGAAGATCACCGTGCACGCGAACGCGTCGCTGTTCAAGGCGCCCGAGATCAAGCGCGCCGTGCAGGGCGGCCAGGCGCAGATGGGCGAGATCCTGCTCGCGAACTTCCAGAACGAGTGGCAGATCTTCGGCGTCGACGGCCTGCCGTTCCTCGCCGACAGCTACGACGCGTCGATGAAGCTCTACAAGGCGCAGAAGCCGGTGCTCGAGAAGAAGCTCGGCGAGCAGGGCATGATGCTGCTGTACGCGGTG
>JAKLIE010000253.1 GCA_022709775.1 Pseudomonadota bacterium | reverse complement strand
ATCGACAGCACCCATGCGCCGATCGCGTCGGTCACGCGCGTCGTCGTCAGCACCCACGCGAAGATCGACGCCGACGCGACGATGAACAGCACGACGGCCGTCGTCTCGATCGTCTCCATCGACACCTTGACGAGCATCCGCCAGCTGAGCGTCCGGTACCAGACGAAGCCGAGGAACAGCGCCCAGGCGACCGCGGCGACCGCCGCCTCGGTCGGCGTGAACAGGCCCGACGCCATCCCGCCGATCAGGATCACCGGCGTCAGCAGCGCCATGAACGCCTCGAACCTGAACACCTTGTCGGCGACGAGGAACGCGACGAGGGGCACGCCGAAGCGTACCCAGCCCGAGATCTTCTCCGGGTCGGCCGACCACAGGAAGTAGAGCGCGACCGCCGCCATCGCCACGAAGCCCATCTCGAAGAACGCGCGGCCCATCCTCCCCCACGAGAACGCGATGTCGCGGCCGTACCCCCGGACGTGCGCGTAGTAGGCGACCATGATCATCATGAAGATCGCCATCAGTATGCCGGGCAGGAAGCCCCCGGCGAACAGCTTGCCGATCGACGTGTTCGCCTGGACGCCGTAGATCACCATCGGCAGCGACGGCGGGATGATGGGCCCCAGCGTCGCGGACGCGGCGGTGATGCCGACCGCGAACTCGGTCGGGTAGCCGTGGTCCTGCATCGCCTTGATCTCGATGGTGCCCAGCCCGCCCGCGTCGGCCACCGCGGTGCCCGACATGCCCGCGAAGATCACGCTGCCGACGACGTTCACGTGGCCGAGGCCGCCTTTCAACCACCCGACGAGCGCCAGAGCGAAGTTGTAGATGCGGTTGGTGATCCCGGCCGAGTTCATCAGGTTGCCGGCGAGGATGAAGAACGGCACCGCGAGCAGCGGGAAGCTGTCGACGCCGCCGACCATCCGGTGGACGACGGTGAGCGGCGGGATCGTTCCCGAGATCCAGATGTAGAGCAGCGACGCGATGCACATCGCGATCGCGATCGGCACGCCGGTCATCATGACCGCCAGGAAGCCTCCGAGGAGAATGCTGTTCATGCCCGCATCCCCCCGTTCAGGCTTCCGCGTCGCCGGGGCGCTCGAGCACGCTCCAGCCCTGCCGCCAGTGGCGCACCGTCACCTGCGCCGCGCGAATCGTCATCAGCGCGAAGCCCGCCGCGACGAAGCTGTAGATGACGCTCATCGGCACGTCGATGACGGTCATCTTGAGGTTGCCCATCGGCCCGATCAGCAGGCACGCGAGATACGTCGCGTAGGCCAGGAACGCCAGGCGGACGGCGTCGACGAACGTCGACATCGCGCGCCCGACCTTCGCCGGCACGTAGCGGTAGACGAACTCGACGTGGATGTGGGTGTTCCGGCGCACGCCCATCGATGCGCCGACGAACACGACGACGATCAGCAGGTAGCGCGCGATCTCCTCGGTCCAGGCGGCCGAGTCCGCCAGCACGTAGCGCGTGAAGAACTGGTAGAAGACGTCGAGCGCGAGGAGCCAGAACACGGCGAACGTGAACCAGTCCTCCCAGCCGTAGTGCGAAATGTCGATCGGCGCGTCGATCGCGTGGAAATGACCCTCGGCGTCGAGGACCTGATCTTCTGCGGCGGGTGTCGTCATGGCGGGCCGATCAGCGTGACGCGAGAGCCGCCGCGGCGGCCGGCCGGGCCGGCGGGCCCCCGCGTCGGCGGGAGCCCGGGGCCGTCGGCCGGGCCGTCACGGCGGATGCACCGGATCCCCGCTCGCGCGGGGGCGACCCTTCGCCTGCGCGAAGGATCACTTGAGGGCGACGATCCGGTCGTAGTCGGACTTGGTGAACCCCATCGACTCCGGCGTGGAGTTCTTCAGCACGGCGTCGACGAAGCTCTGGCGATTCACCTGCACGATCTGCAGCCCCTTCGACTTGAACACGTCGACGAGCTCGCCCTCGCGCTTCTTGATCTGCGCCGTCGCGCGTGCGGCAGCCTCGCGCGTGACCTCGGTGAAGATCGCCTTCTCGGCGTCGGTGAGCTTGTTCCAGACGTGCGGCGCGACCTGCGTGGTCAGCCCGTCGACGATGTGCGAGGTCATCATGATCGCCTTCTGCACCTCGTAGAACTTCTTCGCCTCGATCGTCGTGAGCGGGTTCTCCTGCGCCTCGACCGTCCCGTTCTGCAGCGCGAGGTAGACCTCGGCGAACGCGATCGGCGTCGGGTTCGCGCCGCAGGCCTTGGGCGTCGCCATGTAGGCGGGCACGTCGGGCACGCGGATCTTGAGGCCCTTCATGCCGGCGCAGTCGGTGAACGGCCGGTTCGACGTCGTCTGGCGGGCGCCGTAGTAGGTGTACGCGAGGATCTGGATGCCGGTCTTCTTGCGGAACTCGTCGACCATCTCGCCGAACACCGCGCTCTTCGAGTACGCGAGCAGGTGGTCGGCGTCGCGGAAGATGAACGGGTAGTAGGCGATGCCCAGGCGCGGGTAGCTGCGCGCGGCGAACGACGGCCCGCTGATGATCATGTCGACGGTGCCGAGCGCCATCCCCTGGTTGATGTCGGTCTCCTTGCCGAGCGACGACGCGGGGAACACCTCGATGTCGAACTTGCCGTTGGTGCGCTTCTTGATCTCGGCGGCCGCCCACACCGACTCGGTGTGGTACGGCTCGGAGGTTTCGTACACGTGGGCCCACTTGAGCTTCTGCTGGGCCGACGCGGGGCCGCCCGCGGCGAGCGCGGCGGTCGCGAGCAGGGCGAACGCGATTCGGGACGTGAGACGCATGATTCCTCCTCCTGGATTCGGCGCCGGACGATGCTTGCGTCCGGAATTGCCGTGGCTAGAACCGTCGCGCCGCGGACCTCCTCCGCGACACGTCGAACCCTTCAGGCGCAGACCACCTGCACCTTGGTGCTTCTGTTCTTGTCCGCCGCGGCCGAGAATGCGGCGACGGCGTCCGCGAGATGATACTGCCCCGACAGAAGCGGCCGGACGTCGACGCGGCGCGCCGACAGGTAGTCGACCGCCCAGTCGAACTCGATGCCCCAGCGGAACGCTCCGCGGAGGTCGATCTCCTTCGCCATCACCTCGTTCACGACGAAGGGCAGCGGCTCGTGCGGCAGCGTGCCCACCTGGACGACCGCGCCACCGCGCTTGACCGCCGCGACGCAGGCTTTGAGCGCCGAGAAGTTGCCGGACACCTCGTAGCAGACGTCGAATTGCGGCGCGGCGAGCTTCCCGCCGTCGCGGTCCGCGCGCAGCGCGACGTCGGCGCCGACGAGCGCGGCCTGCTCCAGCGGCCGGTCCAGCACGTCGCTCACGGTGACCTCGCGCGCGCCGGCGAGCCTCGCCGCCATCACCGTCAGGCAGCCGATCGTGCCGGCGCCGGTGACGAGCACCGACTTGCCCAGCAGGTCCCCGCCGCGGTTCACGGCATGCAGCGCGACCGCGAGCGGCTCGGCGAACGCGAGCTCGCCGAGCGATACGTCGCCCGCGACCGGATAGCACTGCCGCTCGCCCATGACGAACAGCTCGCGGAACATGCCCTGCACGTGCGGGAACAGGCTCGCGCTGCCGAGGAAGCGCATGGCCGAGCAGAGCTGCTCGCGTCCCTGCCGGCAGCCCTCGCAGCGCCCGCAGGCGTGCGACGGCGAAACCGCGACCCGGTCGCCCTTCTTCACGCGCGTCACGCCCGGCCCCACGGACTCGACCGTGGCGGACGCCTCGTGGCCGGGAATCAGCGGCTCGCGCACGACGAAGCTGCCGTTGCGGCCCTCGAAGTAGTAATGGAGGTCCGAGCCGCAGATGCCGCCGGCGCCCAGGCGCAGCAGCACCTCGCCCGCTCCCGGCGCCGGAGCGCTCATCGGTTCGACGCGAAGATCCTCCTTCGCGTGGATGCGGCAGGCGAGCATCGTCGTGGCCTCGTTTCCGGACGGTACGCTACTGGAGCGTGTCCCAGCCCTTGGAAAACCGCTTGTACGCCTGGTTCAGGTGCCGCTGCATCGCTGCGCGCGCGCCGGCCGGATCGCGGCCCGTGATCGCCTTCAGCACCGACCGGTGCTCGGACATCGCGGCGGTCCACAGCTCCGGAGAATCGTAATGGTGCTCCAGTTGCTGGTAGAGCGGTCCCACCCGCTCGTCCCACAACATCTTGACGACGTGGACCAGCGCG
>JAKLIE010000252.1 GCA_022709775.1 Pseudomonadota bacterium | reverse complement strand
CGCGACGCGGGCTTCGAGGTGCGGGTGATGCGGACCCGTGCCGATGCGCTGGGGCGCCTGACGCTGCCTTGCGTCGCGATGATGCGGATGCCGTCCGACGCGGCGGACGGCGGCGAGAGGGCGCATCCCGTCCGGATCGAGCACGGCATTCGGCCTGCGCTCGTCGTCGCGGCGTCGCCGGGCCGCGTCGTCTGGTTCCCGGCCGGCGCGCGAGCGCCGGTGGAGGCGGCTGCCGACGCGTTTGCCGCGCAGGCGACCGGCACGTCGATCCTGGTGCGTCCCCGCGACGACGGCGGAGAGGACGTTCCGGCCGACCGTCCGCGGGGTGCGTTCGGGTTCCGCACGGTGTTCGCCGAGCTCGCGCGCCATCGCAGCGTCGTGCGGGACGTGCTGGCGACGTCGCTGGCGCTGCATCTCGCCGCACTCGCGCTGCCGCTCGCGAGCCAGGTGGTGATCGACAAGGTGATCGTCAATCGCGCGACCGGCACGCTCGTCGTGGTGGCCGTCGCGCTCGCTCTCCTGATCGGATTCTCCGCCGCGCTTTCGTGGCTGCGGCAGTACCTCGTCGTCCACACCGGAACCCGCGTCGACGCCGTGCTCGGCTCGCGCTTCTACTCGCACCTGCTCCGCGTGCCGATCGGGTTCTTCGAGCGAAGGCCCGTCGGCGTGCTCGTCGCACGGATGAACGGCGTCGAGACGGTGCGCGAGTTCCTGTCGGGCGCGGCGGTGACCGTCGCGCTGGACGTGCCGTTCGCGCTCGTCTTCGTCGTCGTGATGGCGTTCTACAGCGTTCCCCTGACTTTCGTCACGCTCGCGGCCGTCGCCGCGCTGGCGGTCCTGTCGCTCGCCGTCGCGCCGCCGCTGCAGCGACGGCTCAACGACCAGTTCCTCGCCGGGGCGCGCACGCAGGCGCTCGCGACCGAGGCGGTCGGCGGCATCGAGACCGTGAAGGCGCTGGAGCTCGAGAGCGTGTTCGCGCGCCGCTACGACGACGCGCTGGCGGCGTGGCTGCGCGCGGGGTTCGCGACGCGGCAGCTCGCGAACGGCTACCAGGCCGTCGCCGGCGCGCTCGAGCAGGCGCTTTCGGCGGCGATCCTGTGCACGGGCGCCTGGCTCGTGATGCGCGGCGACGACTTCACGATCGGCATGCTCGTCGCGTTCCAGATGTTCGCCTCGCGCGTGTCGCAGCCGGTGCTGCGGCTCGCCGGCCTGTGGCAGCAGTTCCAGCAGGCGGCCATCTCGGTGCGGCGCCTGGCCGACGTGATGGACGTCCCGCCGGAGCCGCGCTCGGGGGGCGCGACGGTGCGACGCGACGCCGCGCGACTCACACTGGCCGGCGTGGGATTCCGGCACGGCGAGGGACCGTGGCTCATTCGCGGGCTCGACCTCGACGTCGCGGCGGGCGAGTGCGTCGTGATCACGGGTCCGTCGGGGTGCGGCAAGAGCACGTTGTGCCGGCTCGCGGCCGGATTCGCGTTTCCGCACGAGGGCGCCGTCAGGCTCGACGGCCGCGACACGCGCATGCTAGCTTCCGACGAGTTGCGGGGCGCGCTGGGCGTCGTCCCGCAGGAGACCGTGCTGTTCGCCGGCACCGTGCTCGAGAACCTGCTGCTCGCGCAGCCGCACGCGTCGCAGGACGAGGTGGAGCGCGCATGCCGGCGCTCCGGCATTCACGAGGCGCTCGTGGCGCTGCCCCAGGGCTACCGGACGCGCCTGGGCGAGCGCGGCATCGGCTTGTCGGGCGGACAGAAGCAGCGCCTCGCGCTCGCGCGGGCGCTGCTGCGGGCGCCGCGCCTGCTGCTGCTCGACGAGCCGATGAGCCAGCTCGACGCAGGCGCCGCCGAGGAGGTCGGCGCGACGATCGGCGCGCTGAAGGGAACGACGACGGTCGTCGTCGTGAGCCACGTCGTCCCGCAGACGCTGGCGGCCGACCGGGTGGTGCGGCTGACGCGCGCAGCGAGTTGACGCAGTTGCGGGGATGCGCCTCGTGCGGCCTCGCGTGTCGGCCGTTGGCGGGTATCGGCGACGCGCCCGCCGATCCCCGGGCTACGCGCCGGGACCCCTCGCCGCGCGCGCGACCCCGCTAATCTCCCAGTTCGCGGATGATCCCCTCGACCTTCGTGGGATCGGCGAGGAAGGCGTCGACGCAGCGCGGGTCGAAGTGGCGGCCGCGCTGCGCCTTCAGGTAGTCGACGCCTTCGCTGACGGGCCACGCGTGCTTGTACGGACGCTCGGAGACGAGCGCGTCGAACACGTCCGCGACCGCGACGATCCGGGCGACGAGCGGGATGTCGTCGCCGTGCAGCCCGTTCGGATAGCCGGAACCGTCGAACTTCTCGTGGTGGCCGAGCGCGATGATCGCGCCCATCGACAGGTATTTCGACGGACTGCCCTTCAGGATGTCGTAGCCGATGCGCGGGTGCGTGCGCATCGTCTCGTCCTCCTGTCGCGACAGCGGGCCGTCCTTGAGCAGGATCGCGTCGGGGATGCCGATCTTGCCGATGTCGTGCATCGGCGCGGCGACCTCCAGCACGTGCGCCGTTTCGGCGCCGAGCCCCAGGTTGGTACCTATCAGCGCCGAGTAGCGCGCCATCCGCATCAGGTGGTTGCCGGTGGTCTTGTCGCGGAACTCGCCGGCCTTCGCGAGCTTGGCCAGCGTCTCGAGCTCGCGCTCGTGGATCTCGGACACCGACTTGTCGACCTGGTACTGGAGCACGCGCGCCTGGTCGGACAGCACGATCTTGTGCCGGCGCAACTCGAGGAGATTGGCGCAGCGCGCCCGCGTCTCGTGTTCGTCGAGAGGCTTGATCAGGAAGTCGGTCGCGCCGGCCTCGAGCGCGTCGTACCGGATCTTGCGGTCGTCGACGACCGTGATCACGACGATCGGGACGTCGACGCAGTGCGGCAGCGAGCGAAGCTGCTTCACGAGCTCGATGCCGTCGAACTCCGGGAGCTTGTAGTCGGTGAGGACGATGTCGACGCGGTTGTTGCGCGCGAATTCGAGCGCGCGCGACGGAGTGTCGAACAGCTCGAGGTTGAGCTTGCCGTCGATCTGCCTGACGATTTCGGCGAGCAGCAGGCGGCTCGAGAACAGGTCGTCGACGATCAGGACGGTGTTCCGCTGGGCGCGGGCGAACGCGAGCTCCGAGACGGTGCCGGGCGACGGGGCCGTGCGAAGCGGAGTGGGTGGCGTCATCGAGTCCCCCCCGGGGACGGGGTTCCGGACTGGCCAAGCAAGCAATAGTCGCGCCCGGCCATGTCGAGGCGGCCGGCGTGGCCGGCGGGGCGGGGCGGGGCGCCGCAACGGCGGTCCCGGATCGCGGAAATCGTGTGGTCGGGGCGAGAAGATTCGAACTTCCGACCCCCTGCACCCCATGCAGGTGCGCTACCAGGCTGCGCTACGCCCCGACCGAAACTCCGCATTATACCGGTCCGGCGGCCCATGACCGACTCCGGATCATCCTCGATCGGGATTGAGGAGTTGCCGGATCTCCGACAGTTCCTGCCGCAATGCGGCAGAACCCGGCGAGGACCCTGCCGAAACGCTCGGCGGTCGGGCGGGCACCGACATCGTCGACGGAGTGGGCCGCGCCGCGGCCGCCCGGGCTTCGTCGACGTCGTGCTCGAGGCGGTGACGAGCGCCGTTGATCGTGAAGCCCTGCTCGTAGAGGAGGTCGCGGATGCGACGGATCAGCAGCACCTCGTGGTGCTGGTAGTAGCGCCGGTTGCCCCGGCGCTTGACGGGCTTGAGCTGCGAGAACTCCTGCTCCCAATAGCGCAGCACGTGCGGCTTGACCGCACAGAGGTCCGACACCTCGCCGATCGTGAAGTACCGCTTAGCGGGGATCGGGGGCAGGTCGGGTCTAGCCCGGCTGGGATCCGACATGGCTGGCGGCGTCCACCATGGCCTTGAGCTTCTGGCTGGCGTGGAAGGTCACGACGCGTCGCGCCGTGATCGGGATCTCCTCGCCGGTCTTGGGATTGCGGCCGGGACGCTGCGGCTTCTCGCGCAACTGGAAGTTGCCGAAACCGGACAGCTTGACGCTCTCGCCGGCCTCGAGCGCCATGCGCACTTCCTCGAAGAAGCGCTCGACCATGTCCTTCGCCTCACGCTTGTTGAGCCCGAGTTGCTCGAACAGCAGATCGGCCAGCTCGGCTTTCG
>JAKLIE010000251.1 GCA_022709775.1 Pseudomonadota bacterium | reverse complement strand
AGATGCCGGTGACGATCGTGCCCATCAGCAGGCCGCCCAGCGCCTGCGGTCCGAGCACGAGGCCCACGACCACCGGCACGAGCACGGGGAGCAGCGACGGGACGATCATCTCCTTGATCGCCGCCTTGGTGAGCAGGTCGACCGCGACGCCGTACTCGGGCTTCGCGGTGCCTTCCATGATGCCCTTGATGTCGCGGAACTGGCGGCGCACCTCGTGGACGACCGAGCCCGCGGCGCGGCCGACCGCCTCCATCGCCATCGCGCCGAACAGGTAGGGGATCAGGCCGCCGATGAACAGGCCGACGATCACCATCGGGTTCGACAGGTCGAACGTCGTGCTGATGTTGAAGCGTTCGAGCGCGTGCGTGTAGTCGGCGAAGAGCACCAGCGCGGCGAGGCCCGCCGAGCCGATCGCATACCCCTTGGTGACCGCCTTCGTCGTGTTGCCGACCGCGTCGAGCGGGTCGGTGATCGCGCGAACGGAGTCCGGCAGGTTCGCCATCTCCGCGATGCCGCCGGCGTTGTCGGTGATCGGTCCGTAGGCGTCGAGCGCGACGATGATGCCGGCCATCGACAGCATCGCGGTCGCCGCGATCGCGATGCCGTACAGACCCGCGCACCAGTACGAGCCGAGGATCGCGAGGCAGACCGCGATCACCGGCCAGGCGGTCGACTTCATCGACACGCCCAGGCCCGCGATGATGTTGGTCGCGTGGCCCGTCGTCGAGGCCTCTGCCACGTGCTTGACCGGCGCGAAGTCGGTGCCCGTGTAGTACTCGGTGATCACGACCATCGCCGCGGTCAGCGCAAGGCCGATCAGCGTGGCGAGGAACAGCCGCATCGGCGAGAGCGACGCGTCGACCGTGCCGATGTCCTTCATCATCCACTGCGTGATGAACCAGAAGCCGATCGCCGAGATGACGCCCGCGACGATCAGGCCGCGGTAGAGCGCGTTCATGATCTTGCCGCCGGGCCTCGCCTTGACGAAGAAGCAGCCGACGATCGACGCGATGATCGAGAAGCCGCCCAGCACCAGCGGATAGGTGACCGCCGCCTCGGCCATCGCCGGCAGCATCAGCGCGCCGAGCAGCATCGTCGCGACGATCGTCACAGCGTAGGTCTCGAACAGGTCGGCCGCCATGCCCGCGCAGTCGCCGACGTTGTCGCCGACGTTGTCCGCGATCACCGCCGGGTTGCGCGGGTCGTCCTCGGGGATCCCCGCCTCGACCTTGCCGACGAGGTCGGCGCCGACGTCGGCGCCCTTGGTGAAGATGCCGCCGCCCAGACGCGCGAAGATCGAGATCAGCGAGCCGCCGAACGCGAGGCCGACGAGCGGCTCGATCACGTGGTGGAGACCTTCCTTCATCAGGTTCGGCGCGTAGTGGGCCGAGTTGACCAGGAACCAGTAGAAGCCGGCGACGCCGAGCAGGCCGAGGCCCACCACCAGCATGCCGGTGATCGCGCCGCCGCGGAACGCGACCGCGAGAGCCTCGTTCAGGCCCGTGCGCGCCGCTTCCGCCGTGCGCACGTTCGAGCGCACCGACACGTTCATGCCGATGTAGCCCGCGAGGCCGGACAGGATCGCGCCGATCGCGAAGCCGCCGGCCGTGCGCCAGGACAGGAACACGCCGATGATCACGAACAGGATCACGCCGACGATGCCGATCGTCATGTACTGGCGGTTGAGGTAGGCCTTGGCGCCGGACTGGATCGCGGCGGCGATCTCCTGCATGCGTGCATTGCCGGCGGGCTTGGCAAGAACCCATTGGATCGACCAAGCGCCATAGGCGATGGCCGCGATCGCGCAAACGAGCGCGAAGACGAGCGCGGTGGTCATGCGAGCTTCTCCCTCGAGACGATAGTGGCTGACCGACGGGATCGGGAACGCATCGGACGGCGTCCCTCGCCCCGCGCCGGGGACGACGCCCCCGGGTGAATCCCCCTACCCCGGGGCCGCCGACCGGTCAGACCACCCGGCCACCCTCGGGGCAAACACGCTATTTTGACAGAGCCCGGGCCAGGAAGTCGAGCCGATCCTGTCCCCAGAACGGTTCGCCCCGGTAGACGTACCAGGGAACGCCGAAGACCTGGGCGTCGATCGCGCGCTGCGTCGCGGCCTCGTACTCGGCCGCGACCTCGGGCGATTGCGCCCGCGCGGCGATGCCGTCGCCGTCCAGCCCGACCCCCTCGGCGAGCGCGCGAAGCGTCGCGGGATCGGCGATGTCGCGCTCCTCGGCCCAGCGCGCGCGGAGCACCGCGCCGGCCATCGCGAGCCCCGACGCGGGGCTGCGCCCGGCTGCCGCGAGGATCCAGCGGCTCGCGAGATCGCCGGAGGAGGCGACGAACTTCGGCGTCGCGTTGATCGGCAGCTCGAGCCACCTGCCCCAGCGCGCGAGCTCGACCAGGCGATAGGCCTGCCGCTGCGGCGCGCGCTTCGGCAGCGGAAGGCCGCCCGAGACCGGGAACACCTTCGACAGGTCGACCGGGTGCAGGCGGCACGTGGCGGCGCTCGCCTGCAGCAGCGCGACGAATCGCTCGTGCCCCAGGTACGTCCAGGGGGAGACGGGCGCGAAGTAGTAGTCGACGACCTTGTCGTTCACGGTGGTGCCTCCTCGTTCCGTACCGTGGCCGGGCACGGCCGGCGGCGCGGGTCGCGAATCGCGCCGGATCGGTCGCGCTCCGCGCCCGACGCGTGCGCGTCCCGCGGACCGTCCTCGTCAGACCTTGAACTCGGCGAGCTTCTTCGCCACCGGGACGTTCTTCAGCCGCACGTACCTCGGGAGCCCGTCCCTGAACGGCGGCGGCGCCTCCCCCCTGATCAGCGGCCCGAGGTAGGCGCGCGCCTTCGGCGTGATCCCGTAGCCGTCCTTCGAGATGAAGTCGCGCGGCAGCTTCTTCTCGACGTTCGCGACCTTCTCGAGCGGCGCCTCGGTGATCTTCCAGCGATAGGGCCTGTCCGAGACCCGCGTGATCGCCGCCATCACCGCGTGCCTGCCCGCGAGCGCGTACTCGACCGCCGCGCGGCCCACCGCGTAGCTCTGCTCGACGTCGGTCTTCGACGCGAGGTGGCGCGCTGCGCGCTGCAGGTAGTCGGCGACCGCCCAGTGGACCTTGTAGCCGAGCCGGTCCTTGACGAGCGTCGCGATCAGCGGACCCACGCCGCCCAGCTGCGCGTGGCCGAACGCATCCCTCGACCCCGCCTCCGCCATCAGCTTGCCCTCGGCACTCGTCAGGCCCTCGGAGACGCCGACGCAGCAGTAGCCGTGCGCCTTCGTCTTCGCGTCGACGGCCGCCAGGAACGCCGCCTCGTCGAACGGGACCTCGGGGAACAGGAGCACGATGGGGATCGGCGTGTGCGCGTCGTCGGCCATGCCGACCGCGGCGGTGATCCAGCCTGCGTGCCTGCCCATCACCTCGAGCACGAAGATCTTCGTCGACGTCTTCGCCATCGACGCGACGTCGAACGCCGCCTCGCGCATCGACGTCGCGACGTACTTGGCGACCGAGCCGAAACCCGGGCAGTTGTCGGTGACCGCGAGGTCGTTGTCGACCGTCTTCGGCACGTGGATCGCGGCGAGCGGATAGCCGAGCGCGCCCGCGATCTGCGAGACCTTGAGGCAGGTGTCGGCCGAGTCGTTGCCGCCGTTGTAGAAGAAGTAGCCGATGTCGTGCGCGCGGAACACCTCGATCAGGCGCTCGTACTGCGCGCGCGACTCCTCGAGGCCCTTGAGCTTGTAGCGGCACGAGCCGAACGCGCCGGCGGGCGTGTGCGCGAGCGCCCGGATCGACGCCGCGCTCTCCTTCGACGTGTCGATCAGGTCCTCGGCGAGCGCGCCGATGATGCCGTTGCGCCCCGCGTAGACCTTGCCGATCCTCGAGCGGTGACGGCGTGCGGTCTCGATGACGCCGGCGGCGGAGGCGTTGATCACGGCGGTGACGCCGCCGGACTGGGCGTAGAAGGCGTTGCGCTTCGGCATGGCGGGATCGGATCGCTCGACGGGAAGTGCGGATTCTAGCGCGGCGGGGCGGGGCCGCCCCCGAGGCGTTCCAGCCACGCCCGCGCTCCCGCGTGCCCGGGCGCGAGGGCGACGGCGCGCTCGAAGCAGTGGCGCGCGGCCTTGGGCATCGACGCCGCCGCGCACGCGATGCCGCTGTTGAACCACAGATTCGCGTCGCCGGGAC
>JAKLIE010000250.1 GCA_022709775.1 Pseudomonadota bacterium | reverse complement strand
CCTCTCGGCGACGCCGGTGATGCCCTTCACCTGCGCGCGCGCCGCCTCGACGCGCATCCGCTGGTCGCGCCCGTGCATCAGCAGGCCGACGGCCGTCGAGTAGCGGGGACTCCGAACGACGTCGGCAAGCCCTCCCATGTACGACGGTGCGCCGACGCGGCACGGCAGGTGGAACACCTCCTCGCCCAGCTCGGCCATCCCCTGCAGCATCGACGTCCCGCCGGTGATCACGACGCCCGACGAGAGGAGCTCCTCGAAACCCGATCGCCGCAGCTCCGACTGCACGAGCGTGTAGAGCTCCTCGATGCGCGGCTCGATCACCTCGGCGAGCATCGGGCGCGACAGCTTGCGCGGCGCGCGCTCGCCGACGCCGGGGACCTCGACGACGTCGTTCGCGTCGGCCAGCTGGCGCAGCGCGCAGCCGTGCCGGATCTTGAGCTCCTCGGCCTCCTTGGTCGGCGTGCGGAGCGTCATCGCGATGTCGTTCGTCACCTGGTCGCCGGCGATCGGGATCACCGCCGTGTGGCGGATCGCCCCGCCGGCGAACACGGCGATGTCGGTCGTGCCGCCTCCGATGTCCATCAGGCAGACGCCGAGCTCCTTCTCGTCGTCGTTCAGCACCGCCGCCGCGGAGGCGAGCGGCTGCAGCACGATGTCGGTGAGCTCGATGCCGCAGCGGCGCACGCACTTCGCGATGTTCTCGACCGCCGACACGGCGCCGGTGACGATGTGGACCTTCACCTCGAGGCGCACGCCGCTCATGCCCAGCGGCTCGCGCACGCCGTCCTGGCCGTCGATGATGAATTCCTGCGGAAGTATGTGGAGGATCTGCTGGTCGTTCGGGATCGCGATCGCCTTCGCCGTCTCGATCACGCGGTCGATGTCGGCCTGCGAGACCTCGCCTTCCTTGATCGCGACCATGCCGCTCGAGTTCAGGCTGCGGATGTGGCTGCCCGCGATGCCGGTCGTGACCGCGCCGATCCGGCAGTCGGCCATCAGCTCGGCCTCCTCGAGCACGCGCTGGATCGACGCCATCGTCGCCTCGATGTTGACGACGACGCCGCGCTTCAGCCCGCGCGACGGCTGCGTGCCCAGGCCGATCACGTTGAGCTCGCCGTCCGGTCCGATCTCGGCGACGATCGCGACGATCTTCGACGTGCCGATGTCGAGCCCGACGACGAGATTCTTGCTGTCCTTGACCATGCTCCCTCTTCCCCTGTCCCTCAGAGCGGGCGCTTCGCCGGCTTCTCGCGGAAGCCCGGCACGCGCGCCGCGAACCCGTTGCGATACCGGAGGTCGACCTCGCCCACGCGCGTGCCGCTCCGCGCGAGCGCGCCGACCGTGCGGCCGTACGCCGCCACGAATCGCGCGAGGCGCGCATCCGGCTCGTCGCGACCGAGCTCGATGGCGAGCGGCGCCGACTCGCTCCCGGTCTTGAGGCGCCAGCCTCCCCGGGCCGAGACCGCGACCGCGCGGAGCCTGAGATCGAGCGGCGCGAGCAGCGCGTCCCATTCGCGGTGCCGGGCCGTCACCTCGGCCGCACGCGCGTCCGGTCCGTCGAACTGCGGCAGCTCGCCGTCGTACGTCGCGGCGAAGATCTCGCCCTGCGCGTTGACGAGTCCCGAGTCGCCCCAGCGCGCGTACGGCAGGTGCTCCTCCACCGCGATCTCGAGCCGGCCCGGCCACTGCCGCCGCAGGGAGACGCTTCGCACCCACGGGACGCGCACCAGCGCCGCGCGCGCCGCGTCGAGGTCGAGCGTGAAGAACGTCCCCGACAGGTCGCTCCGGATCGCCGCCTCGAGGTTCGCCGGGCTCGAGCGCGCGAGCGGCGTCGCCACGACGACTTCACGCAGCGCGAACGCGTCGTTGCGCGCCGCCCACACGACCGCGCCGACCGCCAGCAGCGCGGCGGCGATCGAGGCGAGCGTCGCGGCGAACGCGTTCAGCGCCTTCGGGTCATCCCACATGGGCCCCCCGGAGGATCTCGACGCACAGGTCGGGGAACGCGATGCCGGCCGCGCGCGCCGCCATCGGCACGAGACTGTGTCCGGTCATCCCCGGCGACGTGTTGAGCTCGAGGTACGACCACGTGCCGTCGCGGCGCAGGATCGCGTCGAGCCGGCCCCAGCCGCTCGCTCCGAGGATCCGGAACGCGGCGAGCGACTGCTCGCGGATCGCCGCCTCGACGGCGTCGGGCAGCCCGGCCGGACAGTGGTACTTCGTCTCGTTCGAGAAGTACTTGCTGTGGTAGTCGTAGTTGCCGCCGGGCGCCTCGATGCGGATCAGCGGCAGCGCCCGGTCGCCGAGGATCGACGCGGTGAGCTCGCGCCCCTCGACGAATTCCTCGGCGAGCACCAGGCGGTCGTGCTTCGCCGCCTCGCCGATCGCGAGCCGCACTTCGTCGCGGTCGACGGTCGACACCTTCGTGATGCCGATCGTCGAGCCTTCGCGCGCGGGCTTGACGATCAGCGGCAGGCCGAGCTCCGCGACCAGGCGCATCGGGTCGGTCGCCTCGTCGACGATGCGGTAGCGCGGCGTCGGGATGCCAGCGGCGATCCAGACGAGCTTGGTGCGCCACTTGTCCATCGCGAGCGCGGAGGCCATCACGCCGCTCCCGGTGTACGGAATGCCGAGCGTCTCGAGCGCGCCCTGCACGGTCCCGTCCTCGCCGTAGCGCCCGTGCAGCGCGATGAACGCGCGCGCGTAGCCGTCGCGGCGGAGCTCCCACAGGTCGCGCTCGGCCGGATCGAACGGG
This sequence comes from Pseudomonadota bacterium, assembly GCA_022709775.1. Next base: position 1,434 of record JAKLIE010000250.1, on the reverse strand, counting down.
TGCGCGTCGACGCCGCGGTCGCGCAGCGCGGAGACGACCGCGGTCCCCGACATCAGCGACACCTCGCGCTCCGCCGACGGACCGCCCAGCAGCACCGCGACCTTCCCCATCCACGCGTTGCTCATCGCGCACCTCCGTTCCCGGCCGCACCCACGATGTGCACCTCGGGCACCAGCTCGACGCCGAACCGCGTTTGGACCGTCGCGCGCACGTGGGCGATCAGTGCCTCGATGTCGGACGCGCGTGCGCGCGCGCCGGGATTGACGATGAAGTTCGCGTGCATCTCCGACACTCTCGCGCCTCCGATCGCGTATCCCTTGAGGCCCGCCGCCTCGATCAGCCGCGCCGCGTGGTCGCCCGGCGGGTTGCGGAACACGCTGCCCGCGTTGGGCATCGACAGCGGCTGCGACGCGATCCGCCTCGCGAGCAGTTCCCTGATGCGCGCGCGCGCCTTGGTCGCGTCGCCCGGCGCGAAGCGCATCCATGCGGCGGTGAAGATGCCGTCGGGCGGCGAGCCGTCCGCGCGGCGCACGCTGCGGTACCCGATCGCGTAGTCCGACGGCGTGCGCACGTCGAAACGGCCGTCCCGGGTCAGCACCTCGACGCGCACGACGTGATTCCACGTCTCGCCGCCGTAGCACCCGGCGTTCATCGCGAGCGCGCCGCCCACGGTGCCCGGCACGCCGGCGAGGAACTCGGCGCCTTCGCAGCCCAGCCGCGCGGCGAGCCGAGCGACCTTGGGGCTCGCGACGCCCGCCTCCGCGTAGACGAGGCCGTCCGCGACCGCGAGCGCCGCGCCGGGGTTGTGCATGACGACGACCGCGCCGCGCACGCCTCCGTCGCGGACGAGCGTGTTGCTGCCGAGCCCCATCACGTGCATCGGGACTTCCGCGGGAAGCTGGCGCACGAACGCCGAGAGGTCGTCGCGGTCCGCCGGACGGAACAGGATCTCGGCCGGCCCGCCGGCGCGCCAGCTGGTGTACCGCGCCAGCGACACGTCGAACTCGAGCGCACCGCGCAGGCCGGTGAACGCCACGCCGCGTCCGGCGCTCATGCCGGCCCCGCCGCGAGCTGGGGCGCGACCTGGCCGATCGAGCCGGCGCCCATGATCAGCACGACGTCGCCGTCGCGTGCGATCGCGCGCACCGCGTCGGCGACGCCCGGGACCTCCTCGACGAACAGCGGCTCGACCCTGCCTCCCACGCGGATCGCGCGGGCGAGCGCGCGTCCGTCGGCCGCGACGATCGGCGGCTCCCCCGCCGGGTAGACGTCGGTGAGAACGAGCGCGTCGACGGTCGAGAGCACGCGCGCGAAGTCCTCGAACAGGTCGCGCGTGCGCGTGTAGCGGTGCGGCTGGAACGCGAGAACGACGCGGCGCCCCGGGAAGCTGCCCCGCGCGGCGTCGATCACCGCGGCGATCTCCGCCGGGTGGTG
>JAKLIE010000025.1 GCA_022709775.1 Pseudomonadota bacterium | reverse complement strand
CGTATCGGCCGCCATTCCCATCGTCGGACTTGCCGACTTTCGGCCGGGGCGCTCGTCGCGGCCCGCTGCGCCGTCATGTTTCCGTCACATTCGGACGACGTCGCTGGAGTACATTTGGCCGGTGAGGCGTTTTCCGCCCGGCGCGGGGAAAGGATGGGCCAACCCCTGCGCCTGCACGCGTCGATGCCCCGCGACCCTTCGATCCCCCGTCCGTCGCCTGCCCACGCGGTCCTCGCCCTCGTGCCCGGCCGTTTCGGGCCGAGGTTTCGCGTCCGCGGACTTCGCGGCAACCCCGCGCTTGCCGGGTGGCTCGAGCGAAACGTTCCGGTGTCTGCCGGCGTGCACCTGACGGCGAGCCCGGACAGCGGCATCGTGCGCTTCGACGTCCGGCATGCGCCCAACGTCCCGCTTCACGCCGAACTCGGCGCGACGCTCGAACGGGCGCGAGGCGACTACGGACTGCACGGCTCCCCGGCACGCGCCGCGTTGCTCGGCCTCGCCGCAGCGGGAGCGCTGGGCTTCGCCGCCGGCTTCATCGTCGCGCGCGACCCCCGCGTGCTTCGTCGTGTCGCCGGCGCGATCGCCGCCGGCGCCGAACGCGTCTCGGTGGCCGTCGCGGAGTCGCGCGAGGAGCTCGCCGACCTCTGGGCCGAGGTCCGCGACGAGGCGAGAGCCGATACCGAGGTGCGGGCGTTCGCCGACGCGGAAGGCCCTGCCGCAGGCGCGGAGGCTGCCGAGGCCGTGCATGAGCCGCACGAGTCCGGGAGCGCCTCCGGGAAGACGACGACCCGCCGGTCGCCGGCCGGAAAGCGTGCCCGCTCGGCCAAGGCCAAGTCCGCCGAGCGGCGCTGATCGCACCGCCGGACGCCCCCGTCGCGACTGGGGCCAGAGTCGGCAGCCGTTGGTGCCAGCGGCGGGGAACGCGCACCGCCTGCGTCGCCCGCGCTACAGTCTCCGCTGCGGCGAGCCTCGCCGCACGCCCGAGGAACGCGCCGTGAACGCTCCCGACAATCCGCCCGACCCGGCCGCCGACGTCCCGTCGCTCGACTGGGACTACGCGCGCACCGCCGCGCGGCGCGAGCGGTTCCTCGCGCCGTCGCTGCGCACGTTCACGGCGTTCGAGCGTCCGCTCCTCCTCGCCCGGGGCAAGGGCGCCCACGTCTGGGACGCCGCCGGCAAGCGTTACCTCGACTGCCTCGCGCAGAACCTGTGCATCAGCGTGGGCTACGACCACCCGCGCGTCGACGCGGCGATCGAGGCGCAGATGCGCGAGATCCAGCACGTGACGACGATGTACCTGCACCCGGGACCGGCGCAGTTCGCAGAGGAGCTCGTGGCGACGTTCCCGGCCGGGCGCGACTGGGTCGTGCATCCGGTCAACAGCGGGGCGGAGGCGGTGGACCTTGCCGTGCTCGTCGCGCGCCTCCACACCGGGAACTTCGACGTGCTGGCGCTGCGCAACTCGTACCACGGCCTGCACTTCGGGGCGATGACCGCGAGCGGCCTCGCGCTGTGCCGCCAGCCGATCGCGGGCGCGCCCGGTTTCGTGCACGCGCACAACCCGGACTTCTACCGCGGCGCGTACGGCGACCGCCTCGACGGCTACCTCGACGACCTCACGCGCGTCATCGACTCGTCGACCAGCGGCGCGGTCGCCGGCATGCTCGTCGAGCCGATCCAGGGCTACGGCGGCGTGATCCCGATGCCGCCGGGCTACCTGCGCCGGAGCGCCGAGATCGTGCGCGCCGCCGGCGGCTTGCTGATCGTCGACGAGGTGCAGACCGGTTTCGGCCGGACCGGCGAGAGCTACTGGTGCTTCGAGCAGGACGGTGTCGTTCCCGACGCGATCGTGCTGTCGAAGGGGATCGGCAACGGGTTCCCGCTCGCGGCGCTGGTCGTGCGCCGCGACGTCGCCGAGTCGATGGCGAAGCGCAAGTTCTTCAACACCTACGGCGCGAATCCGATGGCCTGCGCCGCCGGGCGCGCGGTGCTGCGCGTCATCGCGGACGAAGGCCTGCAGCGCAATGCGCTCGAGGTTGGCGCCGCGTTCGGCCGCGCGCTCGAGCGCGTGGCCGGGCACCCCCGCGTCGGCCAGGTGCGCGGCAAGGGTCTGATGCGCGGAGTCGAGTTCGTGTGCGACCGCGCGACGCGCGAGCCGGACGACGGCTCCGCGTCCCGCGTGCAGGAAGGCCTGCGCGAGCGCGGCGTGATCGTCGGCCGGTCCGGACAGTACAGGAACGTGCTGCGGATCAATCCGCCGCTGTGCGTGACCGCGGACGACGCGGCGTTCTTCGGCGATGCGCTGGAGGCGTCGGTCGGGGCGCTCTGACGCCGGCCCGGCCGGGACGCACGGCGGAGCGCGGCGGAAGAGCTACGCGACCCGCGTCAGCTCCGAGCGCCCCGCCGTCACGCTGCCGCTGTAGACATTCAGGTACTTGAGGCAGATGACGCGCAGGCAGGATGCGATGTTCTTGTCGTTGGCCACCAAGCAGCCGTCGTGAACGCGCTCGACGAGCCGCGGCAGCGAGAGCTTCGATTCCCGCGCCATGTCGTCGAGCACGTTCCAGAACGCCCGCTCGAGGCAGATCGTCGTGCTGTGTCCGTGGAGACGGAAGCCCCGCTTTTCCGGAATGAACTCGCTGATCTGCGACGTCGTGCAGGCATTGAACATGTGGTCCAGCACGTCGTTGATCTCGGTATAGATTTTCATTCTCATTTCCCCGCGCTTGCCCGTTGGCAATAGATACCACCACCCGCCCCGGCGGCGCCCCTACAATGGGCAGCATACAAGAAGAGCAGAGCCCCGGTCGACCGGGCCGCCGCGAGGAGGGATCGATGGAGTTCTTCCGCAAGACCCTGGACCCGGTGTTCGCGCTGGCGGCCATCGCCGTCCTGGACATCTTCCTCTTCCTGCTGCTCGGCGCCTGGACCGTGGGCGGCGGCGAGACCATGATGACCGGGCTGATCGCGCAGGCCGTCCTGGGCGACGACCTCAAGCGCATCCCCTTCTGGAACATCGTGTTCCCGCCGCACGCCGACTACTGGAAGATCTACATCAGCCTCGGCATGCTCTTCGGCGCGTTCGTCGGCGCGGCGATGTCGAAAGAGTTCTACCTGCGCATGCCGCGCCGCGCTTCGGAGTGGCTGATGATCACCATCGGCGGGCTGCTGATGGGCGTCGGCATCCGCATGGCCTACATCTGCAACGTGTCGACCTTCTTCGGCCTGCTGCCCGAGATGAATCTGGGCGGCTACCTCGCGATCTCCGGCATCCTCGCGGGCGCATGGGTCGGCTCGCTCGTCTACAAGAAGATCCTGGAGGGCTGAGAGCCGTGACGCCGGTCGTCGAGTGCGTAGTCGCGTTCCTGTTCGGCTCGGTCGTGGGGCTGCTGATGCAGCGCTCGCGCTTCTGCAACACGGCGGCGCTTCGCGACGCCATCATGTTCAGGACCTACCGCAACACCAAGGCGATGCTGATGGCGATGATGATCCTCACCGTCGCCTTCACCGGCTTCATGAGCCTGGGCGCCGGACACCCGATGGAGTTCGACGTCGGGCTCAACACGTTCGCCGGGCTGTTCCTGTTCGGCATCGGCATGGTGCTCGCCGGCGCCTGCACGGTTTCGACCTGGGTCAAGACCGGCGAGGGCAACATCGGGGCGCTCTGGGCGCTCGTGTTCACCTTCGTAGGGATGTTCCTGTTCTCGCTCGTCTGGTCGTGGAACTGGTGGCCGCCGGCGCCGCAGGCGATGACGGGCCAGCCGAACCTGCCGGCGCTGCAGCTCGGGTTCGCGAACGCGCGAACGCTGCAGGACAAGCTGGGGGTCCCCGCCCTGGTCTTCGGCCTGGTCCAGTTCGCGGTGCTGCTCGCGATCTACCGCGCGATCCTGCGCCGCGAGCAGGCGCAGCAGGCGAAGCACGAGCAGCACCAGAGGGAAGTCGCCGGCCAGGACGCCTGACGCCATCGAACGGGAGACGCGCACATGGGATTGTTCGGATCGAAGAAGAAGGTCGAGGAGTCGTCCGCCGGCGGCGAGGCGGTGCTGGGCGACGGCAGCAAGGTGCAGGTCGCGCGTCGCGTGGACTGCCGCGGCGATTCCTGTCCGCGCCCGCAGCTGATGACGAAGAAGGCGGTCGGCGAGATCGTCCCCGGCGGCGTGGTCGAAGTGCTCGTCGACAATCCCTCGTCGGTCGAGGCGCTGCCGCCGATGTGCAACGAGCTGAATGCCACACACCTCGAGACCGTCAAGGACCCCGACTGCTGGCGCGTGTACATCAGGAAGGACTGAAGCGTGCTCGCCCGCCTGCTCATGCGCCTCTTCGTGGCCGCGTCCGCGATCGCCGTCGTCGCCGGCCTCGCATTCGTCTACGTGAAGCCGCCGGAAGGCCTTCGAGTCACGCGCGAGGGCGTGCCGCTGCTCTCGCCGCCGGTGACGAATCCCGCGACGGGCGAAGCGATTCCGCTCGACCGGCTGGTCCGGCATTTCAAGGGAGGGGGAAGATGAGCCTGGATCTCCAGACGATCGTGCATCTCGCCCTCTTCTGCGTGGCGTTCGGCATGATGGCGCTCGCGTTCTTCAGCGACTCGCTCTAGGACCTCCCGTGAATCGCGAGAGCCTCGTCTTCTGCACGGCCGCGCTGATCGTCGCCGTGGCGGTGTGCGCCGTCGGCTTCCGGCTGGCTGCGCTGCCACGCGACGCCGTCGACGCGGCGATGCGGCCGGCTCCCGCCGAAGCGCTGCCGGACGTCGACCTCGGCGGCGGATTCGGCAAGGTGTCGGTCATCGACCTCATCGGCTACTACATCGAGAATCCGCCGGCGAAGGCCAACGCCGCGGGTGGCGACGCCGTCCCTGCCGCCAGGCGATTCGGCGGTTGCTGATCCCATGATCCGCATCGCCGTCCTCGCCGCGCTGCTCATCGCCACGACGGCCGGTGCGGCGGACGAGTTCGCGTACGTGCGTAATGCGGCCACCGGCGACGGAGTCGTGATCGTCGATTCGCGCCCCCTCGACGATTGCCGCGTGAAGACGCTCGCAGGTGCCCGCTGCCTGCCATCGGCCGACTTCCTGGGCCCGAACCGCCGACTGCCGGATGCGCGCAATCTGCTGTGGCTCCTGGGCGCCGCCGGTCTTTCCGGCGACGAGCAGGTGCTGGTGGTCGGGCAGGACGTCGTCGCACGCGACTTCGTCGCGGGCCTGCTTCACGTCGCCGGACAGCGCGGCGTGCGCGTGCTCACCGAGCCCGTCGGGCGCGTGCTCGAGGGCGGCGCGGTCGCCGGCACCGGGCGCGAGCGCGGCACGATCCGTGAAAAGGTGTACGAGGCACCGATGCGCGACGGGATGCTGGTGCTGCACGACGAGCTCGTCGCGATGCGCCCGCTGCCGATGCTGCTCGACGGACGCGCCGACGCCGAATACTGGGGCGAGACTGCGCGCTCGTCGCGCGCCGGTCACCTGCCCGGCGCGGTCAACCTGCCCGCGCTTCATCTGCGGGCGGCGCTCGATCCCGCGGCGGCCCGACCCGCGCTGCCCGAGCCCGCGCGCGAGCGTCCGGTCGCCTACGCGCACGACCCGTTCGAGGGCCTGGCCTATCTCACGCTGCTCGTCGCCGGCCATGCCGTGCCGGCGCGGCTCTACGCCGAAGGCTGGGCGGCGTGGGCGGCCGATGGAACGCTGCCGGCGGACGCCGTGGGATTTCCCGAGCGCACGACGCACGCCGCCGCGGACGAACCCACGCCTGAAGTCGGCGTCGTGCGTCCGGAGTCGGCCCTTGTCGCCGCCGTCGCGCTCGTCCTCGCGGCTCTCGCCTTCGCCCTCGGCCGGTGGTCGGTGCGGAGGAGGACGACCTGATGGACATGCTGTTCCACGTGACCACGGAAGACGGCGCGAAGCTGCTGTTGCCGCTCGCTCGGGCGTGCCACCGCGGCGCGCACGTATTCGGCGCGTTCTTCACCCACGAGGGGGTTCGCGGGCTCGCGAATCCGGACCTGCAGGCCGCGCTTCGCGGAGCCCGCGCCGTTGTGTGCGAGGAATCGTGGCATCGCCACTGCGCGGACAGCGCCTGCCCAGTCGAGCTCGGCAGCCAGACCGTGAACAGCTCGCTCATGGGCCATGCCCGGCACGTGGTGAGCCTGTGAGCGAGAAGCGACTCCTGGTGCTCGCACGCCGCGACCACGCCGAGGCCATGCGCGTCGCGGCCGGACTGACGATCTGCGGCCACGCCGTGAGCCTGGTGTTCATGGATCGTCCCGTGGAGGAGAACGACGCGAACGCGGCCTCCGCCGAACTGCTCGGGGTGGCCGGCATCGAACCGCAGACCACTGTAGCGGCCATGGGGGACGAACTGCCGCTGCTGAACGCCGATGGTCTGGCCCGGATGCTGGCGAACGCCGATGCGGTGCTGAGCCTTTGAAGATCCTCGAACTGCATACCGGTCTGTTTCCCGACGCACAGACCGTGGTCGCCGCGCTGCGGCGACTGGAGCCCGCGCACCGCGTGGACTCCATCGACGTGAGTCGTCGGGACCTGAAGGACGAGGACTGGGACCGTGCGATCGCGGCGATCCTGGGCTCCGACCTGACGATCACCACCTGAGACCAGGAGAGATGCGATGAAGACGTCGTTGGCTACGCGATGGAGTACATGGATGGGCGCGGTCCTTTTCGCGCTGCTCGCGGTCGCCCGTCCGGCGGGTGCGGCGGATCCGCTGGTGAGCGTGGACTGGGTCAAGGCGAACCTCGACAAGGCCGGCATCGTCTACGTCGACTTCCAGGCGCCGACCGACTTCCTGCGCGGCCACATTCCCGGGGCCGTCAACAGCAACTACGGCAAGGACGGCTGGCGCGAGGAGCGCGCGGGCGACAAGGTGCCCGACATGCTGCCGGCGAAGCTCGATTCGCTGGGCGAAATGATCGGCAAGCTCGGCATCGACAACAACACGCACGTCGTGCTGGTGCCGACCGGGGCGTCGTCGACCGACATGGGCGTCGGCACGCGCGTCTACTGGACGTTCAAGGTGCTCGGCCACGACAACGTCTCGATCCTGAACGGCGGCATGGCGGCGTGGACCAAGGACAAGAAGAACCCGCTGCAGGCCGGCGCCCCCAAGGTCGAGCCGAAGACCTTCAAGGTCGCCGTCCGCAAGGACATGATCGTGACGATGGACGACGTCAAGAAGGCGAAGGCTGCCGGCGTCCTGCTCGTCGACAACCGGCCCGAGGACCAGTACGCCGGCATCAACCGCCATCCGAAGGCCACCGAGAGCGGCACGATCGAGGGCGCGAAGAACCTGCCGAACACCTGGGTCACGGTGAATGGAGGAGGCGAATTCCGCGACAGGTCCCAGCTCGACCAGCTCTACAAGGTCGCCAACGTGCCGACCAGCGGCGACCAGATCAGCTTCTGCAACACGGGCCACTGGGCGTCCGTCGGCTGGTTCGTGTCGAGCGAGATCATGGGCAACAAGAAGGCGAAGATGTACGACGGCTCGATGACCGAGTGGACGATGTTGAAGGGCGGCTCGGTCGAACAGAAGGTGAAGCTTCAGTAAGTCCGTGCGGGCGGGACTCGTCCTCGCGTTCGCGGTCCTGGCGGCACACGCCGCCGGCGCCGCGGCGGAGGACGAGCATCGGCGGCGCCTCGCCGCCGAGCTGACGGTCATGGCCGGCGACCTGCGCCGGCTGGAGGTCGCGACCGAGCCGCCGCTGCGGCTCGAAGGCCTGCGCGACCGGCTCGCGGGGGCACTTTCCTCGCTGCCGTTGCTGATGCGGCGCGCCGCCTCCGATGCCGGACCGGTGCCTGCCTTGCGCGATGCGCACGCGCGGCGCGACTGGCATTCGCTCGGCGCGGGGCTGCGCGCGCTCAAGAACGCCCACCCGTTCGATGCGCGCGCGCTGCTGCCCGCGCAGGCGACACCTGGCCGGCTGCGCGTCGGCGAGGCCATTCACCGCCAGGCATGCGCAGGTTGCCACGATGCGCCGGTCGTCGACACGCGGCTGCCGGCGCTGGACCTGTTCGAGGAGGCGAAGCGAATGCCGCGCGACGAGCTCGCGGCCCGGCTCCTGCTCGGGGTGCGCGGCGACCGCAGCACCGCCTATCGCAATCCGTTCAGCGACCTCGAGCTTGCGTCGCTGCTGGCCTACTACGAGCAGGGCAAGCCGGACGGCGCGCGCCGACGGTGAAGCAACACGTCGTAGGCGCGCCCCCGACGCCCGGGCACACGGGATCGTGCGGCCCGATCCGCGACAGCGCCGTTGCCGCGCTGGCGCGCCCGCCTGCCGGGGTTTCAGCCGCGCTTCAGTCGATCCGCTCGTACGCCGGCAGCGTCAGGAACTCGACGAACGTGTCGTTGTTGACGAGGTCGGCGAAGATCGCCGCCGCGTCGTCGTACTTGACGAGCGCGAACGCCGCGCCGAGGTGGTCGCGGATCTTCGCCATCTCCTCGGGGATCATCTTCGCGACCATCTCCTTCGTGACCTTGCGGCCGTCGTCGAGCCGGCCCTTGGGCGAGCGGATCCACTGCCAGACCTGCGAGCGCGAGATCTCGGCGGTCGCCGCGTCCTCCATCAGGTTGAAGATCGGCACCGCACCCTGGCCCGCGAGCCACGCGCCGATGTACTGGATCGCGACGTTGATGTTGAGGCGCAGCCCCTTCTCGGTGATCGGCTGCTCGGGCTCGAACTTGAGGAGGTCGGCGGCGCCGGACTTCACGTCCTCGCGCTTCTTCGTCGCGATCTGGTTCGGCGCCGGCATCAGCCGGTCGAACGCTTCCTTCGCCACCGGCACGAGGCCCGGATGCGCGACCCACGTGCCGTCGTGGCCGTAGGTCGCCTCGCGTTCCTTGTCGGCCTTCACCTTCGCGAACGCCTCGGCGTTGGCCTTCTCGTCGTTCTTGACCGGGATCTGCGCGGCCATCCCGCCCATCGCGTGGATGTTGCGGCGGTGGCAGGTCTTGATCAGCAGCTCCGCGTAGCTCTTCATGAAATGCGTCGTCATCGTGACGAGCGCGCGGTCGGCCAGGCAGAAGTCGCGGTTGCTGCGCAGCTTCTTGATGCAGGAGAAGATGTAGTCCCAGCGGCCGGCGTTGAGGCCGGCCGAGTGCTCGCGCAGCTCGTGGAGGATCTCGTCCATCTCGAACGCGGCGACGATCGTCTCGATCAGCACCGTCGCCTTGATCGTGCCGCGCGGGATCCCGAGCGTGTCCTGCGCCATCACGAAGATGTCGTTCCACAGCCGCGCCTCGAGGTGGCCCTCGAGCTTCGGCAGGTAGAAGTACGGACCCGAGCCGCGCGCGACCAGCTCCTTCGCGTTGTGGAAGACGTAGAGCGCGAAATCGAAGATGCCGCCGGAAATCGGCTGGCCGTCGACCTTCACGTGCTTCTCGGGCAGGTGCCATCCGCGCGGGCGCACGAACAGCACGGCGAGCTTCTCGCCCAGCCTGTAGACCTTCCCTTCCGGCGACGTGAACTCGATCCGGCGGCGGACCGCGTCGGCGAGGTTGATGTGCCCCTGGATGTTGTTGTCCCAGCGCGGCGTGTTCGCGTCCTCGAAGTCCGCCATGAAGACGCTCGCGCCCGAGTTGAGCGCGTTCACGATCATCTTCCGATCGACCGGGCCGGTGATCTCGACGCGGCGGTCGGCGATGTCGGCGGGCACCGGCGCGCAGGTCCAGCTCCCTTCGCGCACCGAGCGCGTCTCGGCGAGGAAGTCCGGGAGCTTGCCGGCGTCGAACTCGGTCTGGCGCTTCGCACGCATCGCGAGCAGCTCGGCACGGCGCGGTCCGAACGCGCGCTGCAGTTTCGCGGCGAACGCGACCGCCTCCGGGGTCAGGATCCGTGCGTATTCGGGGGTGATGCGTCCGGAGATCTCGATGCCGGGACCGTAGGAGGGCGTGCTCATGGGCGTCTCGTGTCGAAGGATTCGGGGAGAGTGGGCCGGGCGGCGCTCCCCCGACCGGCAACGTTTGTGAAAGTCTTTTTCACAAAGCCCTCTATTCTACCAAAGCCGCTTCCCGCGACCGGTCGCGCCCGGCGGTAAGATCGGCGGGCCATGAGCCGTCCTCCCTCCGCCCGCCGCACCGCAAGTTCGCGCGCGATCCGGCCCCGCGTCTACCTGACGCCAGACGTCGCGATCGGTCCGGGCAAGATCGACCTCCTGCGCCAGGTCGACGCGGCGCGCTCGATCAGCGCCGCCGCACGAGCGATGGGGATGAGCTACAAGCGCGCATGGATGCTGGTCGAAGAGATGAACGCCGCCTTTCAGGAGCCTTTGGTGGTCAGCACCCGCGGCGGGCCAGGCGGCGGCGGCGCGCGCCTGACCGAAACCGGTGCCGAGGTGCTGCGGCTTTACCATGACATCCTCGCGACA
>JAKLIE010000249.1 GCA_022709775.1 Pseudomonadota bacterium | reverse complement strand
ATCGTGCTGGAAACGCTCGGCGCGGACGGCGTGGGGCTGATCGTGGCGCCCGTGGCGGCGTTCGACGCGGACGACTACACGCGCGTGACGTGGCACATCGGTCCGACGGCGGCGCGCGGGACCGAGTTCGTTATGGTCTGGCGGACCCGCGACGGGCGGGGGCGCACGTTCACCGCGCCGATCGACTGGTCCAGCGGCCCTGCCACGATCGACCTCTCGCGCAACCCGGAGTGGTCGGGCTCGATCCAGGGCGTCGCACTCGCCGTCCGGGGCGCACTTCCGGTCCCGATCTCGATCGCCGGCTTCTCGGTGCGCTCGAACGCGTGGGACGTCACGCTGGGCGACATCGTCCGGCAATGGCTCGAATGGCCGCGTTCGGACGGACGGAGAGCGATCACGCAACTCGGAAGCGAGGCGCGTCACGTCGCACCGGTCCTCCCGGTCGTGGCGGGAGGGGTCGCGCTGGGCATCGCGTTCCTGATCGTCCGGGCGCGGAAGCGCCGCCTGCCGGTGCCGACGTGGGCGGTCGCGGCGCTGTTCCTCGCGGGATGGATGCTCGTCGACCTGCGTTGGCAGACGATCCTGTGGCGCCAGCACGCGGCGACCGTCGCGCAGTTCGCCGGCAAGTCGCTCGACGAGCAGCGCGAAGCCGACAGCGACGCCCCGATCTTCGACGTCGCGCGGAAGATCCGCGACGCGAAGCGTGCGCACGGCGGGCGCATCCTCGTGCTCTCGGACAACGCGCACCTGCGCACCCGCGTCGGCTGGTTCCTGTACCCGGAGAACGTCTACTACGGGCCCGCGCACCGACCCTCGCTTCCATCGCCCGAACAACTGCGCCCGGGCGACCAGGTCGTGCTGCTGCTGATCCGGGGCATCCAGTGGGATGCGGGACGCGGGATGCTCGTCTGGGCCGACGGCCGCACGCGGGCGGCGAGGGAGATCCTGTCGGACGGTACCGCGTTCGCGATGGTCGAGATCGAATGACGTCCCTCCGAAGCGCGCTTCGCGCCCCCTTGCGCTCGCGGAGGCCGCGAACGATGCCGCCTTGCCGGACGTCCGGAGGCCCCGCACCGTGATCGACGCGATCGGCGGCGTCGCCAGCGTCCTGCTGCCCTGGGTCGCGGGCACGTACGCGGTGCGGGCGCTCTGGCGCCGGGCGCCCGCGGTTCCGGGCGTCCTCGCGGTCGGCTACGGCTACCTCGTCGGAGCATTCGTGGCGACGTGCACGATGCGCGCGCTCTCGCTCGCCGGCATGCGCTGGAACCTTCCGGTGCTCGCCGGCGCGATGATCGTCCTGGGAGCGATCGCCTGGTGGCTCGCGCGGCGCACCGCACCGGCCGACGGCCCGTCGCCGGGGCTGCGCCAGGCGCTCGCCGCCGAGCCGCCGGTCCTGCGCTGGCTGTTCCGGATCGCGCTCGCGCTCGTCGCGATCCGGCTTGCCGGGCTCGCGGTCGACGTCCTCGCTGCGCCGTTGCGCGGCTACGACCAGTGGGCCCACTGGGCAACCAAGGCGCGCGTCTGGTTCGAGCACGGCCGCATGGTGCCTTTCGTCTCGTCCGACATGTGGCTCGCGCGCGGCGATCCGGCGCTCTTCACCGACGGCAACCCCGGCCATCCGGGCACGATCCCGCTCCTGCAGGCGTGGACCGCGACCTTCCTCGGCGCATGGAACGAGTCGCTGATCAACCTGCCGTGGATCGCGCTCGCGATCGCGCTACCCGTCGCCTTCTTCGCGCAGGCGCGGCTCGCCGGAGCGAGCGCCCCGCTCGCGATGGTCGCGGCATGGCTCCTGATGTCGCTGCCGGTCCTCGACGGCCACATCGCGGTCGCCGGCGCGGCGGACATCTTCATGGGGGCCGCCTACGGCCTGGCCGCGATGGCGGCATGGCGCTGGTCGGTCACGCGCGAGGCGCCGATGGCGTGGCTCGCGGCAATCGTGGCGGTGGCGGGCCTCGCGATCAAGGTCGAAGGCGTGCTGTGGATGGCGACGCTCGTGCCGGGCGTCGTCGTCGCGCTCAGCCGGCGCGCGGGCCTCGTCCTCGCCGGCGCCGCCGTGATCGCGTTCGCGGGCTGGCTGGCCTTCGGTCCCGCGCGCCTGCCGATGATGGGCTACGCGCTGCTCTCGAGGCCGATCAACGTCCTCCCCACGCTGATCGATCACGTGCTCGTGTTCGACAACTGGCACCTCGCGGCCTACGCGCTCGTCGCGATCGTCGCATGGCGCTGGCGCATCCTGCTCGCCCCCCGCCTCGCGCCGATGACGATGACGATGGCCGCCGCGGTCGGGCTCGTCGTCGTCGTGTACTTCTTCACGCCCGCAGCCGTAGGCGTCGCCGACGAGACGCTAGTCAACCGATTCCTGCTGCACCTCGCGCCGGCGCTCGCGTTCTACGCGCTCCTCCTCTGCGTCGAAGGGCGGGAGCGGCCCGGCGACCAGCCGAGCCTGCAGGCGACGAACGCCGCCGACGCGTAGAGATACGCGAACTGGTGGAACGCGATCGCGCCCAGCGCGAAGAGAATCCCGTTCGCGCGCAGGAACAGCGCGAACAGATGGGCGTTCGCGGCGATCGCCGCGACGAAGAGCGCGAAGGCCAGGAGGAACGATCCCTTGCCCGTCAGCGCGACGGCGGCGGAAAGCGCGAGCGTCCACGCGAGCAGCGCGCGCAGTCGTTCGCCCACGCTGACGTTGAGCGTGGCGCGCATCCGGTGCTCCTGCATCAGGCGCGTCCACGGGTACGCCCGCTGGACGATGTCCGTGCGCAGCAGGTTCGCGAAGTGCCAGGCCTTGAGGTGCTGCCCCTGCAGCTCCGGCTCGATCCGGATCGCATGGCCCCGCTGCCTCAGCCGCACGCCCAGCTCGATGTCCTCGATCGACGGCTCGGGATAGCGTTCGGCGTCGAAGCCGCCGACGCTCCAGAACGCGTCGGCACGAACGGCGCCGCACCCGGCCCAGAAGGTCTCCGCCGCGCGCTCGGAGCGGACGTGGTGGTGGCGATGCGCGAGGTTCTTGTACTGCGAGAGGAAGTTCGTCGCTGCCGGGAACTCGTCGTAGGTGCCGAACACCGCCGCGGCCCCGGTCCGCGCGAGCGCGTCCCTGAGCACGCTCGCCGCGTCGGCGTGCACGACGACGTCCGCGTCGACGAACCAGAGGACGTCGCCCCCGGCGATCTCGGCGCCGCGGTTGCGGGCGCCGCCCGGGCCGAGCCGCCCGCCCGACGGCACGACGCGCGCTCCGGCCTCGGTCGCGATCCAGGCCGACGAGTCGGTCGAGCCGTCGTCGACGACGATCACCTCGGCGATCTCGCCGTCGAGCCGGAACGCGACGAGCGGCGCGAGGCAGCTCGCGAGCACCGCTTCGCCGTTGTAGACGGGGACGATCACGCTGATCGCCGGCGTGGCGGCACCTCCCGCGCGCCTCGCGGCCGGGGCATCGCTCATTGCCTGTCCCCGATCGCGCGCAGCGCCCCCCGCGCCGCCAGCCACGTGCGCGCAACCGGTCCGTCGATGCGCTCGCGGAGCGCGCCGCGCCGGAGGAAGTGGGCGTCGATGCGCGGAAGCCGGTAGCGGTCGTCCGTGCCGGACAGCGCCGCGAGCCGCGTCGTGAACGCGGCCGCGTAGCGCGACGCGGCGACGCGGCGCGACTCCGCATCGCAACGCCCGTAGGGATACGCGAAATAGCGCGGGCGACGCCCGACGCGGCGCGCGATCGCGTCGTCCGCGCGTTCGCACTCGTCCGCGACGCGGCCGGCGTCGAGCCCGCGCAGGTCGGGATGACCGTGCGTGTGCGCCTCGATCGCCACGCCGTGCCGATGCAGGCGCAGGACGCCGTCCCAGTCGAGATGCGGAACCGCGGGCATGCGCACCCCGGCGCAGAGGTCCCCGTCGACCCACCCGGTGCAGAGGAACAGGTGCGCGGGCGCCGCGGCGGCGGAGAGCACCGGCAGCGCGGCGGTCAGAACGCTCGCGCAGCCGTCGTCGAACGCGAGCGCCACGCCCGGCCCGGCATCCGGCGCGAGCAGCGCGTCCAGGCCGACGCAGGGGAGGCCGCGCCGCGCAATCGAGCGGAGCAGCGCCTCGAACGCGGCGACCGGGTAGGCGAGCGGGCCCGGGTCGTCGCCCAGGTGGTGGAACGTGATGACGGCACGCATTCCCCATCCTATCGCGCGAGGCGCGTCTCGACGAGGGCAAGGTAGTC
>JAKLIE010000248.1 GCA_022709775.1 Pseudomonadota bacterium | reverse complement strand
GGATTGCCGGCGGCTACGTCTACCTGCGCACGTCGAAGCGCGCCCCCCGTTTCGAGATCGTCCGCATGCCGGTCTCGTCGCCCGATCCGGCCAGGGCCGAGGTCGTCGTGCCGGCCTCCGATAGCGTGATCGTCGCGATGGGCGCCGCCCGCGACGCGCTGTACGTGGTGCGCCGCGACGGAGCCACCCATTCGCTGTGGCGCGTCAGGCACGAGGCCGGCGCGACGCCGGAACGGATCGCCCTGCCGTTCGAAGGCGCGATCGAGCTGACCGGCGCCACGGCCCGGCTCGACGGCGTGGTGTTCGATCTCGGCGGCTGGACCCGCGCCACGAAGCCCTGGGTCTACGACCCGTCGGTCGGCAAGGTCGCGCAGCTCCCCTTCGTCGCGCCCGGCGCCTACGACGCGCCCGACGACATCGTGGCGCGCGAGATTCGCTACCGAAGCCACGACGGCGTCGAGGTGCCGATGTCGATCGTGATGCGCAGGGACGCGAAGCTCGACGGCGGCAACCCCGCGATCCTCTACGGCTACGGCGCCTATGGACTCACCGAGGATCCGTTCCTCAATCCGCGCTGGTACGCGTGGGTGCAGCGCGGCGGCGTGCTCGCGTTCGCGCACGTCCGCGGCGGCGGTGCGTTCGGCGAGGAATGGCACATGGCCGGCCGCAAAGCCACGAAGCCGAACACCTGGAAGGATGCGATCGCGGCCGCCGAGTGGCTGATCGCCAACGGCTACACGAGCAAGTCGAGGATCGGCATCTATGGCGGCAGCGCCGGCGGCATCTTCGTCGGCCGCTCGATCACCGAGCGGCCGGACCTGTTCGCCGCCGCGGTGCCCGCGGTCGGGATCTTCGACGCGCCGCGGTTCGAGCTCGCGTCGAACGGCGCGGCGAACATCCCCGAGTTCGGCACCGTCAAGAACGAGCAGGAGTTCAAGGCGCTGATGGCGATGAGCACCTATCATGAGATCAGGGACGGCGCCGCGTACCCGGGCATCATGCTAGCGCATGGCGTGAACGACATCCGCGTGCCGGTGGCGGAATCGCTCAAGGCCGGCGCGCGCTTCGCCACCGCGACCTCGAGCGGCCGGCCGGTGCTGCTGCGGCTCGAATACGACAGCGGGCACGGTCAGGGCAGCACGCGCGCGCAGGCTCAGGCGCGCACCGCCGACGTCTGGTCGTTCATGCTCTGGCAGTTCGGCGTGCCCGAGTACCAGCCGAAGCCGTCCGCGCCCGCCAGGTAGTCCCGGCGGTTCACGGCCGCATCCTGGCGGCAGCGGCCGTCGAACGCGGGCGGGTACCATGGAAGGAGTCGCCTGACGCCCTTCCTCGTGAACGCCCCGGACCGCATCCTCCCTGCGCGCGACGAGCGGTTCGCGCGCGTGCACGACTGGCTCGCCGCGCAGGGCCACACGCCGTTCGCGTTCCAGGAAGAGGTCTGGGCCGCGTACGCGCGCGGCGAATCCGGGCTCGTCCACGCGCCGACCGGCATGGGCAAGACCTGGGCCGCGTGGCTCGGGCCGCTCGCGCTCGGCCCCGACGGTGCCGAGGGCGCCCCGCCGCCGCTCGCGGTCGTCTGGATCACGCCGCTGCGCGCGCTCGCGTCCGACACCGGGCTCGCGCTCGCGCGCGCCGCGCAGGCGCTGAAGCCGCACTGGACGGTGGACGTGCGCACCGGCGACACGCCCGCGTCGGCACGCACGCGGCAGGACCGCCGGTTGCCGACGGCGCTGGTCACGACGCCCGAAAGCCTGACGCTCCTGCTCTCGCGCGCCGACTGGCGCGAGCGCTTCGCGCACCTGCGAGCGGTCGTCGTCGACGAGTGGCACGAGCTCCTCGGCAGCAAACGCGGCGTGCAGGTGGAGCTCGCGCTCGCCAGACTGAATGCGCTCGAGCCCGCCCTTCCCGTCTGGGGCCTGTCGGCGACGCTCGCGAACCTCGACGAGGCCGCGTCCGCGCTGCTCGGCCCCGCGCGCGCGGCGGCCGCGCGCATCGTGCGCGGCCTCGAGGCGAAGACCGTCGTCATCGACACGATCCGGCCGCTCTCGATCGAGCGCTTTCCCTGGGCCGGCCACATCGGCGTCAGGCTCCTCCCCGAGCTGATCCGCGCGATCGAGAACGCGCGATCGACGCTCGTCTTCACGAACGTGCGCTCGTCGTCGGAGATCTGGTACCAGGCGATCCTCGAGGCGCGCCCGCACTGGGCCGGCACGATCGCGCTCCACCACGGCTCGCTCGAGCGCGAGGTGCGCGACTGGGTCGAGGCCGGGTTGCGCGAGGGACGCCTGCGCGCCGTCGTCTGCACGTCGAGCCTCGACCTGGGCGTCGACTTTTCCCCGGTCGACCAGGTGCTGCAGATCGGCAGTCCGAAGGGCGTGGCGCGGCTGATGCAGCGCGCAGGCCGCAGCGGACACCGTCCCGGCGAGATCTCGCGGATCACGGTGCTTCCGACGCACGCGCTGGAGCTCGTCGAGGCTGCGGCCGCGCGCGAGGCCGCCGCCGACGCGAGGATCGAGCCGCGCGTCCCGCTCGAGGGTGCGACCGACGTGCTGGTGCAGCACCTCGTCACCTGCGCACTGGGCGGAGGTTTCGAGCCCGCGACGTTGCTCGCCGAGGTGCGAAGCACCCACGCATACCGCTCGCTCTCCGACGACGCGTGGCGCTGGGCGCTCGACTTCGTCACGCACGGCGGCGCGAGCCTCAACGCGTATCCCGAGTATCGGCGCGTCGTGGTCGGCGAGGACGGCGTCGCCCGCGTCCCCGACGCGCAGATCGCGCGCCGCCACCGCATGCAGGTCGGCACGATCGTGTCGGAGGCGTCGATCACCGTGCGCATGAGCAACGGCCGCGCGCTCGGCCACGTCGAGGAGTCGTTCGTCGCGCGCCTGACGCCGGGCGACTGCTTCGTGTTCGCGGGCCGCGTGCTCGAGTTCGTGCGCGTGCGCGAGATGACCGCGTGGGCGAAACCCGCGCCCGCGCGCGCCGCGATCGTGCCGCGCTGGATGGGCGCGAAGATGGCGCTCTCGACGCTGCTCGCCGAGCGCACGCGCAAGCTCGTCGCAGACGCGAAGCGCGGAATCTGCGCGTCGCCCGAATTGAAGCTCGTGCGTCCGCTGCTCGAGCTGCAGAAGCGCTGGTCGGCGCTGCCCGACGAGCGCGAGTGGCTGGTCGAGCGGCTCGCGGCGCGCGAGGGCCACTACCTGTTCTTCTATCCGTTCGTGGGGCGGCTGGCGCACCTGGGCCTCGCGACGCTGTTCGGATATCGCCTGTCGCGCGACGCACCGCGCACGTTCTCGATGACGGTCAACGACTACGGCTTCGGATTGCTCTCGCCGGAGCCCGTCGACCTGTCGCTGGGTACGCTGGGCCGCCTCATGGCCGCGCCGGGCGTCGAGGAGGACATCCTCGCGGGCGTCAACGCGGCCGAGATGGGGCGCCGGCAGTTCCGCGAGATCGCGCGCGTGGCGGGCCTCGTGTTCCAGGGCTATCCCGGGCAGGGGCAATCGGCCCGGCAGCTGCAGAGCTCGTCGGGCCTGCTCTACGACGTGTTCGCCGACTACGACCCGGACAACGCGCTGCTGGCGCAGAGCCGGCGCGAGGTGCTCGACCGACAGCTCGAAGCGCCCCGGCTCGCAGCCGCGCTCGACCGGATGCGCCGCGACCGCGTCGTCGTCACGACCCCCGCGCGGCCCACGCCGTTCGCGTTCCCGCTGATGGTCGAGCGGCTGCGGGAGCAGGTGACGACCGAAAAGTTGAGCGCACGGATCGAGCGCATGCTGGCCGAGCTCGAAAAAGCCGCACGACATGGCATACAAGATATTGTGTAGATGTACAGTGCCGGCCAAGATCTAGTACACCAATCGTGGTGTCCTGCATGGACTCCGCGCATGTTTCCAGAGGGAAAACGCCGTTGTTCACACGCAATTCCCCTCTGAAAATCTCATTTTTCCCCTTGTAATTCGTTGCGTTTCCTCTAGGATCGCGACCACGCAACGAGAGCGCTCTCTGAGAGTTTCATTCGAGAACGCTGTCGCTGTGGCACGCAACTCTTACTGAGGAGAACTCATGGCAACGAAGAAGGCAGCAAAGAAGACCGCGAAGAAGGCCGTCAAGAAGGCCGCGCCGAAGAAGGCCGCGAAGAAGGCAGCCCCGAAGAAGGCGGCAGCCAAGAAGACCGCGAAGAAGGCCGTCAAGGCCAAGGTCAAGCGC
>JAKLIE010000247.1 GCA_022709775.1 Pseudomonadota bacterium | reverse complement strand
CTTCGGGCGGGCGTCGGGCACGGACGCGTGGGGACCGGCGCTCATCGCGATCTGCTCGGTGGGGAGCGCGATCGGTGGGCTCCTCTACGGCGGCCTGCACGTCCGGGCAGCGCTCGTGCGCCAGCTTCCGGTCGCGATGGCCGTCATGGCGATCCCGCTCGCGGCGCACCTGCCGGTCTCGAACCCGTGGGTGCTCGCGCCGATCGCGTTCCTGGCCGGCGCGATGATCGCGCCGGCGATGACCATCGTGTCGCTGCTGGTCTCGGAGTTCGCGCCGCCGCGCCACGCGACCGAGGCGTTCACTTGGTCGACGACCGCGATCGTCACGGGCCTCGGCGCCGGCATGTCGATCTCGGGCGTGCTGGTCGAGGTCCACGGTCCGGGCGGCGCGTTCGCCTGGGGCGCGGCGAGCGCGTTCGCCGCCGCGTGCTTCGCGCTCGCGCTACGCGCCCGCCGCTGACGCGAACCGGTCACGCAGCTCGGTCTTCAGCACCTTGCCCGCGCTGTTCTTCGGCAGCTCGTCGACGATCGCGTACGCGCGCGGCCGCTTGAACCGCGCGATCTCGGCGAGGCACAGCGCGTCGAGCGACGCCTCGAAGCGCGCGCGCGCGAGGGCGTCGGGCAGCTCGCGCCGCGACACGACGCAGGCGACGACCTCCTCGCCCCACTCGGGATGGCGCCGTCCGATCACCGCGACCTCGAGCACGTCGGGGTGGCGCAGCAGCGCCTCCTCGACCTCGCGCGGGTAGATGTTCGACCCGCCGCTGATGATCAGGTCCTTGCTGCGGTCCTTGAGCGTGAGGAAGCCGTCGGCATCGAGCGCGCCGATGTCGCCGGTGTGGAGCCACCCGCCCGCGAGCGTCGCCGCGGTCGCCTCGGGATTGCGCCAGTAGCCGCGCATCACGGTCGGGCCCCGCACGAGCACCTCGCCCGCGCCGCCGGCTTCCGCGTCGATCGCGACCTCCATGCCGGTCTGCGCGACACCCACCGAGCCGAGTCGCGCGTCGTCGCCGCGCGCGATCGCGTCCGCAACCAGCTCGCGCCCCATCGCGGTGATCGTCATCGGCGTCTCGCCCTGTCCGTAGATCTGCGCGAGCCGCGGTCCCAGCGCCGCGAACGCGGCCTTCGCGTCCTCGACGTACATCGGCCCTCCGCCGTAGACGATCGCCTTGAGCCGGCCGAGGTCGGTCCGGCCGATCGACGGATCCTCGACGAGGCGCTTGACCATCGTCGGCGCGGCGAAGAAGAGCGATCGGTCGTACGCTCCGACGAGGTCGACGATCTCCGCGGCGTCGAATCCGCCCGACGCGGGCACGACGTTGACGGCGGCGCGCGCGACGTGCGGCACCGCGTAGAGGCCGGACCCGTGCGACAGCGGCGCCGGATGCAGGATCGCGTCGCCGGGCGCGATCGATTCGACGTCCGACAGGAAGCACCGCGTCATCGCGACGAGGTTCGCGTGCGTGATCTCGACGCCCTTCGGACGCCCGGTCGTGCCGCTCGTGTAGAACAGCCACGCGGGCGCGTCGGACTCGACCGGAGCGGGCCCGGCCGTCGCGCCGTCCGCGAGCGCGTCGTGCTCGCGCCCTCCGAGCACGACGCCGCGCTCGAGCGCCGGGAGGCGAAGCCCGCCCAGCGTCGCGTGCCAGTCCTCGTCGACGAACGCCCAGCGCGCGCCGCAGTCGCCGAGCACCCAGGCGAGTTCCCTGGGATGGAGCTTCGCGTTCACCGGCACGGCGACGACGCCCGCCCACCAGCACGCGAACAGCGCGTCGAGGTACGCGGGATCGTTGCGTGCGACGATCGCGACGCGGTCTCCGGGCGCGAGGCCCGCTGCGCGCATGCCCGCGGCCTGTCGCGCCACTCTCGCGGCGAAGGCTGCGTAGTCGTGCAGCCTCGCGCTCCCGCGTGCCACCGCCGGCAACCGCGGCCACGCGCGTGCGGCGCGCGCGAGCAACGAGGCCACGTTGAGCGCCGGCGAGGACGGGCGAGGCATCAGTAAAGCCTAGCGCGGCGGATGCGCGGCCGGCGCAGCCCCCTTGCGACCGGGCGCGGATGCGCGTCGGCCGAGCACCGGATCGCCGGGATTGATCGCGGCGAGCCGGTCCAGCGCGGCCTGCGCGCCGGCAGCGTCGCCGGCGTCTCGCCTGTAGCTCGCCAGGGCAAGGAGCACGTCCCTGTCGGCGCGCTTCCGGGCCGATGCTTCCAGCACCGCGATCGCCTCGCGGCGGCGCCCGGCGTCGGCGAGCGAGACCGCGTACAGATACGCCGTGTTGCTCGTCGCCGAGGACAGCCCCTGCGCCCGCGCAAGCACCTGCAGCGCCTCCGGCTTGCGCCTCTGGCGAACGAGCGAGAGCGCCAGCGCCTCCTGCAGCGCGGCTACGTTCGGCGCCCGCTTCGCCGCTTCGCGGAGCAACGCTTCGCCCTCCTGGTCGCGGCCCGTCTGCCGAAGGAGATCGGCGAGGTTCGCGACACCGGGCACGAACGCCGGCTCGAGCTTCAGGCTGTGCCGCAACGCGCGCTCGGCCGCGGCCGTGTCCCCGGTGGCCGCCGCAATCTGCGCGATACCCAGCCACGATTGGGGACGGTCGGCGTTCTCCGCCGCGGCCGCCTCGAGCTCGATGCGCGCCGACTCCCAGGCCGCGCGCCGATCGGGGGGAAGCCGCGACACCGCCGGCGCCAGCGCACGGGCGGCTTCGATGCGAACCGCGCGCAGCGGATCGGAGAGCCGCGCCGGCACCTCGCGCAGCCCGGTGGCCGTGTCGAGCGCCATCGACGAGTGCACTCCGGCGATGCGGACCATGCCGTCGCCGTCGGCGAGCGCCGCCACGGCAAGCTCGAGCGCGCGGGCGCTGGGATACCCGCCCAGTTCGTCGATCGCGGTGGCGCGGACGATGGCCGGCTGCGCGCGGTCCGCGGCAATGCGCTGCAGCGACTCCGCCGCTCCCGGGCGCGCGCCGCGCGCGGCAGCAAAGGCCTGTCCGTAGTGAAACTCCGCGCGCCGTTGCGGGCCGTACCACTTCGCGACCGCGGCGGCCGCCCATTTCGCGTCGCGATCCTTGTGGCATCCGTTGCAGGCGTTCGGCGATTCCGTCTCGGCGGAAAGGTCCGGTCGGGGAATGCGGAACGAGTGGTCGAGGCGAGGATCGACGACCATGTAGTTGCGCCTGGGCGCGTGGCACTCGACGCAGGCTATCGGCTTCGCGTGCCTGTGATGCGCGGGCGTGTCGTAGGCCTTGCGCTCGAGGCCGGAGACATCGATGTGCGGGCGTGCGGCGGCGCCGGTCGGGTTGTGGCAGCTCGTGCACAGCGCATTGCCGGGCGACTTCGTCTTTCCGGTGTGGGCGTCGTGGCAATCGGAGCAGACGAGGCCCTTCTGGTGCATCCGGCTCTGCAGCCAGGATCCCAGGATGAACACCTCGTCGCGCTGCTGGCCGTCGTTGAAGTAGTGCGCGCCGTCGAGGCCGACCGGCAGCGCGTGATCGAGCAGCGGCTGCCCGACCGGATACTCCGGGGTCAGCGTCGAGCGGAGCGCATGGCAGTACGAGCACGCATCGACCTGCACGCGACCGGACCCGGCACCGACGTCCGCGGCGAAACCCCTGCGTGGCACGTCACCGCCCTTGCCGCCCTTCGCCCAGGCAACGTGTCCCGACGCGGGTCCGTGGCAGCTCTGGCATCCGACGCCGACGGCGGCGAACGTCGTCCGGTAGGCGTCGGACGAGGCGTCGTAATTCTTGCGGACCTGGAGCGCGTGGCACGAGGCGCACATCGTGTTCCAGTTCTGCGACGCGCGCGTCCAGTGCAGGACGTCCCGGTGATCGATGCGCTCGTTCGGGTACGTGTGGAACCAGCGCTTCGCCTTCGTGTCCCACGCGACCGACAGCGCCTGCATCCTCCCGCCGGGCAGTTCGACCAGGTACTGCTGCAGCGGCTCGACGCCGAACGTGTACCTGACCTCGTAGTCGGCGAGCCTGCCGTCCGGGCCGTCGGTGTTGACGAAGTAGCGGCCGTCGCGCCTGAAGAATCGCGTCGTGACGCCGTCCTTGCGGAACGTCGCGCCGTCGAAGTTCCCGCGCACGGTGTCGCGGGAGGCCGGCTGCATCGCCAGCGCGTGCTGCGATCCGGCGTGCCCGCGCTGCTGCGCCGCGTGGCACTCGCCGCACGAAGTCTCGGCCACGAACGACGGCGCCTGCTGCGCACGGACGTCTCCGGCCGCGAGCAGGAG
>JAKLIE010000246.1 GCA_022709775.1 Pseudomonadota bacterium | reverse complement strand
CAGCACCTTCGCCTCCTCGTGCGATTCGACGACGACGATCGGCGCCCCGGTGCGCAGGAGCCGCGCGAGCTCGTCGGCGTCGCTCGCGCCCGGCGCCGGGATCATGGCCTCGCGGCGACGATCGCCTCGCGCAACGGGGTGAAGAGCCCCGGGGACGCGGCGATCACCTCGTGGGTCCGCAGGAACTCGAGGCCGCCCGCGAAGTCGCCGACGCGCCCGCCGGCTTCCTTCACGAGCAGCGCGCCGGCCGCGACGTCGCCGGCTTTGAGGCTGGTCACGAAGTAACCGTCGAGCCGGCCGGCGGCGAGGTAGGCGAGGTCGAGCGAACAGGCGCCGGCGCGCCGCAGCCCCGCGCAGCGCCGCATCACCGCCGTCATGATCGGCAGGTACGCCGTCGTGCGCCCGCCGCCGCGCGCGGGAATCACGGTGCCGACGAGCGCTTCCTCGAGCCGGGTGCAGGCGGAGACGCGGATCGGCGCCCCGTTGAGCTGCGCTCCCTTGCCGTGCGCGGCGGTGAACAGCTCGTCGTGCACCGGATCGAGCACCGCCGCGTGCGTGATGTCGGTGCCGTGGGCGAGCGCGACCGACACCGCGTAGTGCGGATACCCGTGCGCGAAGTTCGTCGCGCCGTCGATCGGATCGACGATCCACTTGTAGGGCGAGGCGTTTTTCGCGTCGGGCTCGCCGCCGCCATCGGTGTCGAGGATCGCATGCTCGGGGAAGGCGGCGCCGATCGTCGCGGCGATCGCCGCCATCGCCTCGACGCCGGCGGCCGACGCGATCTCGCCGTGCTCCTTCGAGAACGTCGGCAGGCGCTTCAGGTCGCGCCCCGCGTCGACGATCACCGAAGCGGCCCGGCGTGCCGCGCGCACCGCCACCGCGAGCACGGGGTCGCCGACCATGGGTACGTCCGACATCGCTTGTCTCCCGGCGCTTCCTGCGCCTTTGCGCGTTCGTCCGGCGATTCTAGCCCGCGCGCGCCTTGCCATCGACGCGATAGCGCGCCACGAAGCGGCGATCGATGCGGTCCTTCCAGCGCCACACCCAGCGGCCGGCGACGGACCAGCGTCCCCAGACGGCGACCGCGTGCCTGCCGCCCGTGGAGACGAGTGCGAGCGCGCGGCGCTGCGGGACGTAGGTGGCGAGCGCAGCTCCGGTCGCCGCCGCGCGCAGGTTGCCGGCCAGCGGAGGCCCCTGACGGACCGCGTAGACGCCCGAGCGCGGATGCACGCGGCCGTCCTGCGACGCGCAGTCGCCCGCGGCGAACACATGGATGTGGGACGGCGACCGCAGGCGGTCGTCGATCCGCACGAAGCCGCGGCCGTCGCAGGCGAGGCCGGATGCCGCCAGCCACGGGGCGGCCGTCGCAGGCGTCGCGCAGAATACGGCGTCGGCCGACACGTGCCCGCCGCCTGCGAGCTCGACACCGCTCGCGTCGAAGCGCCCGGCGCCGCGGCCGAGATGCAGTTCGACGTCCGCCGCGCGCAGTCGCGCGAGCAGCGCGCGGTTCGCGGCCGCGGGCAGGCTGGTGCGGTCGGACACCAGCACGAAGCGCGGAATGCGGGCGGGCGCGTCCTTCGACAGCCGGTGGTGCATCGCGAGCAGCACCTCGACCCCGCCGGCGCCGCCGCCGACCACGGCGATGCGCCCGACGCGCCCCGCGACCGCATCGGCACGAACCCGATCCCAGCGCGCGAGGAACGCGTCGACCGGCTTCACGCCGGTCGCGTGCTCGCGCGCGCCGGGTAAGCGCATGTCCGGCGCGGACCCCACGTCCAGCGAGACGATGTCGAAGGCGATCCGCTCCCCGGACGCGGTCGTCGCCGCGCGGGCGTCGGCGTCGAGCGCCGCGATCCGGTCGCGAACGAAGCGCGCGCCCGCGTACGCCGCCAGCGGCCCGAGGTCGATGTGGGCTTCCGCGTGGGAATAATGGCCCGCCACGAGCCCGGGCAACATGCCCGAGTAGGGCGTGAAGCGGTCGGGCGACACCAGAACGAGCGAGACACCGGGCGCCGGTCGCTCGCCGAATCGGCGCAGCACCTCGACGTGCGCGTGCCCGCCGCCCGCGAGCAGGATCGTGCGCGGCGTCACGCGGGCGCTTCGTTGCAGTGCAGCGCGGTGACGGACATCGAGGCGTTTCCGGTACGGGAAGGGGCTTTCTGGAAGGCCGGACGCGATTCGCGCGGCCGCCGTCGCATTGCCGCACGTCGGCCGGCGCAGTATAGTCGCCGGGTCGCGCAAGGGCGAAAGGCAGGGACAACGCCGCCCGGCGCATCCGCATCACCCACCCCAAGGAGGAGCACGTGGCCGTCACGCTTTCGCTGACCGTCAACGGAAGGGCCGTCGCCGCGACGGTCGACCCGAGGACGCTGCTCGTCGAGTTGATCCGCAACCAGCTGGGCCTGACCGGCACGCACGTGGGCTGCGACACCGGCCAGTGCGGCGCCTGCACCGTCCTTCTCGACGGACGCGCGGTCAAGGCGTGCAACGTGCTCGCCGCGCAGGCCAACGGCGCGGCGGTCACGACGATCGAGGGCGTCGCCGCCGCCGACGGGACGATGCACCCGATGCAGGCCGCGTTCAAGGAGTGCCACGGGCTCCAGTGCGGGTTCTGCACGCCGGGCATGGTGATGAGCGCGATCGACCTCGTGAACCGCCATCCGAAGGCCTCCGAAGCGGCGATCCGCGAGGAGCTCGAAGGCAACCTGTGCCGCTGCACCGGTTACCACAACATCGTCAAGGCGGTGCAGCACGGCGCCGCCTCGATGGGCAAGTGAGGACGATGCCATGGGTGCGAGCGAGCAAGGGCTGATCGGCCAGTCGATCAAGCGCAAGGAAGACGTGCGGTTCCTGACCGGCGCCGGTCAGTACACCGACGACATCACCCTGCCCCGGCAGACCTACGCGGTGTTCGTGCGCTCGCCGCATGCGCACGCGAAGGTCCGCAAGGTCGACACGGCGCGGGCGAAGGCCGCGCCCGGCGTCGTCGGGGTGTTCACCGGCGCCGACCTGGAGGGCGTGGGCGGGCTGCCGTGCGGCTGGCTCATCACGAGCCTCGACGGCACGCCGATGAAGGAGCCGCCGCATCCGGTGCTCGCGCAGGGCAAGGTGCGCTACGTCGGCGACCGCGTCGCGCTGGTCGTCGCCGAGTCGCTGACGCAGGCGAAGGACGCCGCCGAGCTGGTGGACGTCGACTACGAGGTGCTGCCCGCCGTCGTGAGCCCGGCCGACGCGATCAAGCCCGGCGCGCCGGTCGTCCACGACATCGCGCCGGACAACCGCTGCTACTCGTGGGGGCTGGGCGACAAGGCGGCGACGGAAGCCGCCTTCGCGAAGGCCGCGCACGTGACGAAGATCGACATCGTCAACAACCGGCTGATCCCGAACGCGATCGAGCCGCGCGCCGCGAACGCGAGCTACAGCCGCGCCGACGACAGCTACACGCTCTACGTCGCCAACCAGAACCCGCACGTCGAGCGCCTGCTGATGGGCGCGTTCGTGCTGGGGCTGCCCGAGCACAAGCTGCGCGTGATCGCGCCGGACGTCGGCGGCGGCTTCGGTTCGAAGATCTTCCTCTACGGCGAGGAGACGGCGCTCGTCTGGGCGAGCAAGCGCGTCGGCCGGCCGATCAAGTGGACCGGCGAGCGCAGCGAAGCGTTCCTGTCCGACGCGCACGGCCGCGACCACGTGACGCACGCCGAGCTCGCGCTCGACAAGGACGGCAAGTTCCTCGGCCTGCACGTCAAGACGATCGCGTCGATGGGATCGTACCTGTCGACGTTCGGCTCGTCGGTGCCGACGATGCTCTACGCGACGCTGCTCGCCGGGCAGTACACGACGCCCGCGATCTGGGCCGAGGTGATCGGTGCGTTCACGACGACCTCGCCGGTCGACGCGTACCGCGGGGCGGGGCGGCCCGAGGCGACCTACGTCGTCGAGCGGATCGTGCACCAGGCCGCGGTCGAGATGGGCATTCCGCAGGACGAGCTCAGGCGCCGCAACTTCATCCGCACGTTCCCGCACCAGACGCCGGTCGCGCTCACCTACGACACGGGCGACTACGACGCGTCGATGAACAAGGCGCGCGAGATCGCCGACGTCGCGGGTTTCGCGGCGCGCAAGGCGGAGAGCGCGAAGCGCGGCAGGCTGCGCGGCATGGGCTACTCGTCGTACATCGAGGCCTGCGGCCTCGCGCCGTCGAACGTCGCGGGTGCGCTGGGCGCGCGGGCGGGCCTGTTCGAGGCGGG
>JAKLIE010000245.1 GCA_022709775.1 Pseudomonadota bacterium | reverse complement strand
CAACAACGAATCACGACGCAAGTTCGTAGCGTCCGCCGCGGCCCTGGCCGCCGCCGCGGCCGTGCTTCCCGCGCACGCGCAGCCCGCCCCCGACGCAACGGTCGAGATCACGGTCTTCCGCGCCGGGTTCATCGTCGGCGGCAGCGGCGGCAACGGAATCCTTCACTTCCAGGGCAACGGATACAACCTGGCGGTCGGCGGCGTGAGCCTGGGCGCGACGATCGGCGTCGCGCGCGCCGAGTTCATCGGCGAGGTCTACAACCTGAAGAACGCGAAGGACATCGAGGGCACGTACACCGCGGGCACCGCCAGCGCGGCTGCGGGCGGCGGCGCCGGCGTCACCGAGCTGCAGAACTCGCGCGGCGTCAGGCTCCGCCTGCAGGGCCGGCAGATCGGGCTCATGGTCTCGATCGACCTGTCCGGCATGCAGATCTCGATCCGGAACTGATCGGTCGCGTCGCGAGTCGCGCCGAGCCGTTCGCGCGCGACTCGGTCCCGCGCCGCCGGCGCGGAGCGCGACGGCCATCCCCGCCGCCGCCCGCGTACGCGCGGCGCGGCGGGGCCGTCCCGTGCGTCAGAACGGGATGTCGTCGTCGAAGTCCTCGCCGCCCTTCTTGCCTCCGCCGGCCGGGGGACGCTGACCGCCGCCCCCACCCGCGCCACCGCCGCCGCTGCGCGACGGAGGACGGGCTCCGCCGCCACCCCCGCCCGGCATCTCGTCGTCGCCGCCTCCCCCTTCGCGGGCGCCGCCGATCAACTGCATCCGGTCGCCGACGATCTCGGTCGAGTACTTCTCGACGCCGTCCTTGTCGGTGTACTTGCGCGTCTGCAGCCTGCCCTCGATGTAGACCGAGCGGCCCTTCTTCAGGTATTCGCCCGCGATCTCCGCCTGGCGGCCGAACAGCACGACGCGGTGCCACTCGGTGCGTTCCTGCTTCTCGCCGCTCTTGTCCTTCCACTGCTCGGACGTCGCGATGTTGAGGTTGGTGACGGCGTCGCCGCCGGTCGTGTAGCGCGTCTCCGGATCGCGGCCCAGGTTGCCGAGCAGGATCACCTTGTTCACCGATGCCATCTTGTCAGGTCCTTCCCATCGAAAGAGTGGATTCCGCCGTCGCGGGCGGGTTCGCCATCGTCGCGACCGCGACCAGCCACAGCGCAGCGAGGGCCGCGCCGAAACCGTAGACCGCCACGGGGCCCGCGTGCTTGAGCAGCAGACCGCCGCTCGCTCCGCCCGCGAACATCCCGAGGTACTGCATGCCGCTGAACACGCCGATCGCGGCGCCGCGCGAGCCGCGCGGCGCGAAGCGCGACACCATCGATGGCAGGCTCGCCTCGAGCAGGTTGAACGCGCAGAAGAACACCGCGAGACCGGCGACGATCGTCGCCAGCGACGAGCGCGCGGCCGCGAGGATCAGCATCGAGGCGACGAGCGCCGCGATCGCGCCGGCGAGCACCGTCTTGCCGCGGCCGGGACGGTCGACGCTCCTGAAGAGGGGCAGCACGACGCCGACCGACACGACGAGCACCGGCAGGTAGACCATCCAGTGCCGCGATGGGGCGATCCCGGCGTCGCGCAGCGCGAACGGCACCTGCACGAACAGCGCCATCAGGATCGCGTGCAGCGCGAAGATGCCGAAGTCGAGGCGCAGGAGCTGCGGGTCGGCGAGCACTCGCCGCAGGGCGACGCGTTCGCCCCCGCCGCCGTGTCCCCGTGCGCCGGCGTCCGCGTCGGGGACGCCGAACTGCACGACCGCGATCGCCGCGATCGCGAGGAGGCCGGTCAGCACGAAGATGCCGGGGACGCCGATCGCGCTGCCCAGGACGGGACCCGCGACGAGCGACACGGCGAACGTCGCGCCGATCGTGATCCCGATCATCGCCATCGCGCGCGTGCGGACCTCGTCGCGCGTCAGGTCGGCGGCGAGCGCCATGACCGCCGCGGACACCGCCCCCGCGCCCTGGAGCGTGCGCCCCGCCGCGAGCCAGCCGATGTCGGGCGCCCACGCGGCGACGAAGCTCCCCGCCGCGAACACGACCAGCCCGAATGCGATCGCGGGCTTGCGTCCGACGCGGTCGGACGCCCAGCCGAACGGGATCTGCAGGACCGCCTGCGCGAGTCCGTAGGCGCCGATCGCGAATCCGATCATCGCCGGATCGCTGCCGCCGGGGAGCGACGCCGCGTAGAGCGCGAGGACCGGCAGCACGATGAACAGCCCGAGCATGCGCAGCCCGCTCACGCCCGCGAGATACGCGGTCGCGCGGAACTCGGCGCGGGTCATCCGGATAGTCGGCGAGCTCTCGACGGCGCTGTCGGACATCGGGCGATCGACGGGTGGTGCCGGGACGGTTTCCGGGGCGACGTACGGGGAAGGATTCCGCGAGACTCGCCAGGACGCGGGCTGCCTCGCCGAACGCACTATACTAACAGGTTCGCCTCGCTCGCCTTCGTCCGTCGGACCTAGGCGCACGGGCGCAGGCCGGGAGTTCGCGGGCACCCCGTCGCGGGGCGTCGCAGCGTGGCCGGCCGTCACCTAGAGAACGCATGGACATGATCCGCATCCGCGGCGCACGCACGCACAACCTCAAGAACCTGAACCTCGACCTGCCGCGGCACCGGCTCATCGTGGTGACCGGACTGTCGGGATCGGGGAAGAGCTCGCTCGCCTTCGACACGCTCTACGCGGAGGGGCAGCGGCGCTACGTCGAGTCGCTGTCGGCGTACGCGCGGCAGTTCCTGCAGCTGATGGAAAAGCCCGACGTCGACCTGATCGAAGGGCTGTCGCCCGCCATATCGATCGAGCAGAAGGCGACGTCGCACAACCCGCGGTCGACCGTCGGGACCGTCACCGAGATCCACGACTACCTGCGCCTGCTCTACGCGCGCGTCGGCGACCCTTACTGCCCGGACCATCCCGAGCAGCGGCTCGCGTCGATGACGATCTCGCAGATGGTCGACGCGACGCTCGCGCTGCCGGCCGAGACGAAGCTCGCGATCCTCGCGCCCGTCGTGTCGAACCGCAAGGGCGAGCACGCGGAGCTGCTGGTCGAGCTCCGCGCGCAGGGCTTCGTGCGCGTGCGCGTCGACGGCAAGGTCCACGAGATCGATGCGGTGCCGAAGCTCGCGAAGACGACCAAGCACACGGTCGAGGTCGTCGTCGACCGCCTGAAGGTGTCGCCCGAGTTCAAGCAGCGCCTCGCCGAGTCGTTCGAGACGGCGCTCCGCCACGGCGACGGGCGCGCGATCGCGGTCGAGATGGACACCGGACGGGAGCATCTCTACTCGTCGAAGTTCGCCTGCCCGATCTGCAACTACTCGCTGGCGGAGCTCGAGCCGCGGCTGTTCTCGTTCAACAACCCGGCGGGCGCGTGTCCGCGCTGCGACGGCCTCGGGTCGATCAGCTTCTTCGATCCCAAGCGGGTCGTCGCGTTCCCGCAGCTGTCGCTGGCGTCGGGCGCGATCAAGGGCTGGGACCGCCGCAACCAGTTCTACTTCCAGATGCTGCAGTCGCTCGCGAAGCACGCGGGCTTCGACCTCGAGCGCCCGTTCGCCCGCCTGCCCGAGCGCGTGCAGGCGCTGGTGCTGAACGGCTCGGGCGACGAGAAGATCCCGTTCACCTACCTGTCCGAGCGGGGCAGGCCGGCGGTGCGCGAACACGCGTTCGAGGGCATCCTGCCCAACCTCGAACGACGCTACCGCGAGACCGACAGCATGATGGTGCGCGAGGAGCTCGCGAAGTACCTGAACAGCAAGCCGTGTCCCGAGTGCCACGGCACGCGGCTGAAACGCGAGGCGCGCAACGTCAAGATCGGGCCGGACGGCGACCAGCGCGCGATCTACGAGGTGTCGGGCTGGCCGCTCAAGGAGTCGTCGCGCTTCTTCGCGGACCTGCGGCTCGAGGGCCACAAGGCCGCGATCGCCGAGAAGATCGTCAAGGAGATCGTGTCGCGGCTCGCATTCCTGAACAACGTGGGCCTCGACTACCTGTCGCTCGACCGCTCGGCCGAGACGCTGTCGGGTGGCGAGGCGCAGCGCATCCGGCTCGCGTCGCAGATCGGCTCGGGGCTCACCGGCGTCATGTACGTGCTAGACGAACCGTCGATCGGCCTGCACCAGCGCGACAACGACCGGCTGCTCGCGACGCTGAAGCACCTGCGCGACCTCGGCAACAGCGTGATCGTCGTCGAGCACGACCAGGACGCGATCCTGACGGCCGACCACGTCGTCGACATGGGGCCCGGCGCCGGCGAGCACGGCGGGCAG
>JAKLIE010000244.1 GCA_022709775.1 Pseudomonadota bacterium | reverse complement strand
CGGCGCGGCCGACTGCCAGAGCTGGAACTGGATGTTCGCGATGGAGGGCCTGCCCGTGGCGTCCGTCGACACCGAGAACGCGACGATGCGCGCGTTCGCGTCCGCGCTCGAATAGGCGTTGACGCCGTCCGAGAAGCTGTACGAGGTCACGCTGCCGGTGATCTCGGTCGCCGGCAGGTTGGCGGCGAGCGGCGCGGCAGTCGCGAACGAGCCGGTGATGCGGGCGCCCGCCGGGTAGTCCGCGCACGTACCCGTGCCGCACGTCTGGTGGTCGAAGCGGGTCGTGTACGGACCGCCCGCGAAATAGTAGGTCGTCGCCCACGCGGGCATCGACAGCAGCGCGACGACGAGCGATACGACGAGTCTCATGCGGCTTCCTCGACCGTTCCCGTCGGCACACCGCCGAAGTGCGGGCTTCGGGCACGCAGCGTAGCCGAAGGGACGGGCGGCAACAAGCGCCCCCGACCGGCCGCGCCGCGGGAAGCGTCCCGGAGGTTTGCGCGCGAACGGGTGCGCGGGCACCGAGGCCACCCCGCGCATCGTGCGCGTGCCGTCAACGCTTCCGGGTTGCCGACGCGCGAACGTTGCGGCGTGGCGCTCGCGACGTCGGCTCGCGCGCCGCGACCGACCGACCGAGCGCCGCCATCGACTGGTCCAGTTCGTCGCGCAGCCACCGGCGGAACGCCTCGAGCGGCGGCCAGTCCCTGAGTGCCGGCGGATAGACGAGGTGGTAGGGCTGCGCTTCCTCGTGGGTGATCGTGATCGGCGACAGCCGCACGAGCCTGCCGTCGACGAGCGCGTCGGCGGCGTGGATCTCGCGCGCGAGCGCGAGACCGAGGCTCTGCTCGGCAGCCTGCAGCATGAGCCCCGCGTCGTTGAACACGGCGACCGTCCGCACGTTCACCCGCAGTCCCGCCGCCGCGAACCAATCCCTCCAGACGTCGTTGTCGCCCAGCAGCGGCTCGCGCGCGAGCGCCTCGGGCTGCGCACCCGCGAGCCGGCGGGCGGCGGACGGCGAGCCCACGACGATGAACGACGGCTGCTCGAACAGGCGTTCGGACTCGAGTCCCGGCCAGGGGCCGATGCCCTGGCGCACCGCCGCGTGAAAGCCCTCGCGTATCAGGTCGACGAGGTGCATCGACGCCTCGATCTCGAGCGGCAGCGCCGGATGACGCTCGCGCCAGCGGCCGATGCGCGGGAGAAGCCACCGGTTCGCGAACGACGGCAGCACGGTGACGCGCAGCCGCATCGCCTCGCCGCCCGCGGCCGCGGCCGCCGCCTGCACACCGTCGTCGAGCGTCGCGAGCGCCGACTGCACGCTGCGCAGCAGCGCCTGCCCCGCAGGATTGAGCACGACGCGTCTCCCGCGCCGGTCGAAAAGCGCGAACCCGAGCTGCTCCTCCAGCCCGCGGATCTGCTGGCTCACCGCGCTGTGCGTCAGGTGCAGAACCTCCGCGGCCGCGCGCAGGTTCTGCAGCTCGGCGACGGCGCGAAACGCGGTGAGGTTCGCGAGGGGAAGGCGGGGCGGACGGGGCATGGGGTTCGCGCGCGCAGGTAGTCTGGTCGGCCTAGCTTACCAACATGGTCGGAACTTTGCGATTCCCTGGGAACCGCTGGAGGCCTAGCCTTACCAACGTCGCAGCAACCCCCGCATCGGGAGAACACCATGCCCCACGTCGATGAACTGCTCGGAACCGTGACGCTCGCCGCCGCGGGACTCGTCGTCGCGATCGCGCTGCAGCCCGTCGCGGGCGCTCGCGTCGCCCCGGTGCCCGAGGTCCGGACCGAGGCGACGCCTGCGGTGGCGAGCGCCGGTCGCGGAGCCGGACCTGCCGCCATCGTACGACTGCCGGCGGTCGAGGTGGTCGCGCGACGCCCCGCCGAACTCGCCGGGATCGAACGCAGGGACGAGATCGCGCGAGGCCGGCAGGCGACTGCGGCGCATCCCGCCCGGCCGCGTGCGTGACCGCGGCCACCAGGCCACCGCCCCCTATCGACCACGACTGGAGATCGAGATGAACACCCCGACCGCGCAGGCCGCCTCATCGAGCGCGCTGCCCCGGATCGCCCTGCTTGCCGTCGCCGCATCAGAGGCGCTGTACGCGCTCGCGCTGCGGATCGACGCCTGGCTCGCCGGCCGCAAGCGCGCGGCCGACGACCGGCAGGCGCTCGCCGGTATGAGCGACCGCGACCTCATGGACATCGGCGTGAACCGCGCCAGCGTCGACGCGATCGCGGACGGCGCATGGATGCGCGACGTCTCGCGCTGAGCGCCGCCTCCTTCCTCTCCCCGCGCCGGCGGACCTCCCCCTCCCCCGGTGCGAGGAGACGCGGCGGGGCGGTCCGCTGCGCGGGCTGCGGAAAGCCGATTTCCCGAACGTCCACGAGCGCCGTCGACCTCGCGTAGAGCCATCGACTCCCCCGGGCTCGGCAGGGTCGTCCCCGACGTGACACCGGCGTCGGCAAAGCGCTGGTCTTGCGCTCCGGCGTTCCCTCAACGTGGCTGCGACATGCTTCCGCCGCCATGTCGATGGGACGATCCGTCGTTCGACGCAGGCACAGAGCGGACCGTGATGGCCGGCCCGTTCGCCGCGACCAGCGATCTCGTCGCCGGCTTCTGGCGGTGGCAGGCGGCGTCGATGGAGGAAGCGGACGCGTGGGAGAAGCGCTGCCCGAACCCATTCCCGGTCGAGTCCGAGATCGAGCCGCGCGACGTCGCTCGCGCGCAACGAGCGGGAACTGCTGCTCGCGCGGTCGGCGGCGTGCGCCAGGCAAGGTCCGGCCAGGCGAGTCGCCCCCCCGATCGCGCGACGTCGCTTTCGAAACGAGCGCGTGCGCTACCATGGCATCGGTTCCGTGAACGCCCCGCCGGGACTGACTCGGGGTGCCGCTCCCCCCCACCATGGCCGATACCACCCTCTCCCAACCGCTGTCCGAACGCGAGATCGAGGAGCTCGAGGACGTGCTCCTCGCGTTGCCGGAAGATCGCGGCAGCCTCGACGTGTCGATGCTCGACGGTTTTCTCGTCGGTGTGCTGCTGCAGCCGGATCCGGTGATGCCGTCGGAGTGGCTCCCGCTCGTGTTCGACGCGCCCGACGGCGAACCGATGATCCCGGGCGACCTCGACCGTGCGAAGCGCGTGATCGACCTGGTCATGCGGCACTACAACAACCTCGCGGCGCACATCGCGGCGCGAGAGCCGTTCGATCCGATCGTGTTCGACGTCGAGCGCACGGACGATCGCCCGATCGAGCCCGATCAGGAGCTCGCCGCACTGTGGCCATGGGCGGCCGGCTTCATGAACGCGCTCGATGCCTTTCCCGGCCTGCTGGATCGATTCGGGGACGACGAGGACGTCGACGTCGCGATGCTCAACATCGTGCGCCACATCCCGCTCGACCCCGACGACACGAGCGACGTGGCGCTCGACCTGGCGCGCCAGCGGGACGAGGTCGACCGCGAGCTGCCGCTCGAGGACCTCGACGATGCGATCGAGCAGTTGGTGCTCGGCGTGATGGAGATCGCCGACATCACGCGTCCGCGCCAGCCGATCGAGCGCGCACGACCGAAGATCGGCCGCAACGATCCCTGCCCGTGCGGAAGCGGCCGCAAGTACAAGCAGTGCCACGGGCGGGAGAATTCGGGGTCAGAGCTGTAACAATTCGACCTTCGAGCGTGAGAGGGCCGGTCGCGAGATCGCCGAATTGTTACGGCTCTGACCCCGAACTCACTCCGGACCGACGAGCAGGTCGAGCCCGACGTCCAGCACCTTCGCGAAACGGCGGAGCACGCCCACCGACGGCTCGCACTTTCCGGACTCGATCCTCGACACGTGCGCCGCGGTGACGCCGACGGCCTGCGCGAGCGCTGCGGCCGTCATTCCACGATGCTCGCGCCAGACGCGGAGCGGCGATTCGCCGGCGAGGAGGCGGTCGACGACCTCGGCCGGAAAGGATTCCTCCTTCCCCTGCGCGTATCGCTTCGCGTATCGCGCGAGCGCGGCGACGTCGCCCGCGTCCTCGGCGAGCTCGGCCAGCGCGCGGTACTCGTCGTAGGGGATCACGGCGAACATCGGCTTGCCGTCGGATTCGAGGATCTTCGCGCTCATCGGTAGGCATCCCCGCGCCGGGCGATGCGGATAACGTGGATCACGATGCGTTCGTCGTGAAGCAGGTAGAGGACGCGCCAATCGCCGATGCGCAGCCTGAAGCCGGGGTGTCCGGTGAGTTGCTTGACGTTGGGCATCGCATGGGGATCGCGGGCGAGC
>JAKLIE010000243.1 GCA_022709775.1 Pseudomonadota bacterium | reverse complement strand
CGAAGCGCTTCGAATCGAGCGCGTGGATCGCCGGCCAGTGGCGCTCGAAGCGCTCGGCCCAGCAGTCGAGCGTGAGCGCGTAGTGCCGCCGCAGGTTCTCCACGTCGAGCACCTCGAGGCCGCAGCGCTCCATCCAGTCGATCGCCTCGGAGAGGCTCGGGATCCACCCGCCGGGAAACACGTGCCTGCGGATGAAGTACTCGGTGTCGCGGACGCCGACGTGGCCGATGAAGTGGACGACGCCCAGTCCCCCCGGCTTCAGCGCGTCCGCGTGCGCGCGGATCACCTGCGGGAGCTGGTCGCGGCCCGCGTGCTCGAGCGTGCCGATCGACAGGAGCTTGTCGTACTGGCCGGGGATCTCGCGGAAGTCGCACTCGACGACGGAAAGGCGGTCGCCGAGGTTGCGGCGCGCGATCTCGGCACCGAGCTCGGCAACCTGCTCGGGTGTCGTGTTGATGCCGGTGCCGAGCGCGCCGTAGCGCTCCCACGCGTGGAACAGGAGGCCGCCCCATCCGGTGCCGACGTCGACGAACGTCTCGCCCGCCGCGAGCCGCACCTTCCGGCACACGTGGTCCATCTTGTTGCGTTGCGCCTCCTCGAGCGTCGTCGTGCCCTCGGGCCAGTACGCGCACGTGTACATCATCGACGGGAGGTCGAGCCACAGCCGGTAGAACGACTCGCCCAGTCCGTAGTGGAAGCGCGCGTTGGCGCGGGCCTGCTCGATCGTGCGATTGGACGTGCGCCGCTCGAGCCACGCATTGCGCAAGCGCACGATTCGGGGAGGGGTCCTGTCGATCCCTGCGTCCATGCCGGCGCGCAGCGCGAGCCCGAGGTCGCCCTCGACGTCGAGGCCGCCGTCGAAATAGCCCTCGAGCAAGCCCAGGTGCCCGTCGCGCAGTACGCGCCACTGCGCGGCCCGCGTGCGGAAGCGGAGCGTGAAGGCCGGGTCGGCTGCGCCCTGGCGGAACTCGCCGCCGTCGGCGAACACGACGCGGAACGGCAACCGCGTCGCGCTGCCCATCCGCTCGAACAGGCGGCCGATCGGGCCGGACGGCATGGCGCCC
The DNA here is from genome assembly GCA_022709775.1 of Pseudomonadota bacterium. The sequence goes on along the minus strand of JAKLIE010000243.1, from coordinate 3,216 downwards.
TGCGTCTCGCGAGGGGAGGGGGTCGGCGCGTTCACGGTCGTTCCGCGGATGGGGACTCGGCACGCCGCCGGGCGCGCGGCCAGGGTCGGACGTCGCTGCGGGTCCCATCGTACCGGCCGGCGAGCCGTCCGTCGCGCCCCGGGTCATTGAGGCGCGACCGCGACTGCGCTAACGTAGGGTCGTTGCCGAGGAGAGGTTCATCGGTCCCCCTCGGTCGTCCATGCGAGGTCCTTCGATGGAACGAAGCCCATTGATCCCGCCCGCCGAAGCGCCCGACCGCGATGGCGCGTGGCTCGCGCTCGCGGCGCCGGCGGGCGCGTCCGCGCATCCCGGCCCCGGTCCCGGCGAGGACGACGACGAGGACGAGACGCCGATCGGCGATCCCGACGAGGACGACTGGGAAGGCGAGGACTGGGACGAGGACGACGACGAGCCGATCCACGTGGGCCCGGTTCGTCAGATGGCGCCGGCGAAGCGCCTGTAGAACGCCGGTTGCGCGGGCGGCAGCGACTCGCCCTCGGCCTCGAACGCGGCGGCCAGGTGCGTCTCGGCGAGGGGCTGCGCGACGCGGTAGAAGTCGCGGCACAGCGTGTAGGCGTCCGCGCCGGGCCAGTCGGGCGGCAGCACCTCTCGCGGAAGCTGCGGATCGCGCAGGCGCACGCGCCGGTAGGCGTGGACGAGGAGCGTCCGGATCGCGAACGCCTGCGCCGGGTCCGGACCCGAGCGCTCCCGGAACGCCCTGGCGACTCCCGAGAAGCGCGCGAGGAAGCGCCGGTAGTCGCCGGCGAGCGCGGGCAGCGCGTAGACGGTCTCCGCGCGCGCCGCGAGCGTCGACAGACCCGCGTCGGACGCATCGCGCGCATCGAACCCGGTGACGGCCCGCTCGACGCCCAGCGACTCTACGATGCGCGCCGGCGCGCCGTCGCGTCGCGCGGGCCGCAGGTGGACGCCGGGCGCGAACGCGGCGAACCCCGCCCACGCGAGCTCGTCGCGCAGATGGCGGCGCGTCGCCGGTCCGATGCCTTCGCCATGCGCGACGACCGCTTCCCATTCGCCGTCCCAGGGCTCGAACGGCGCGTCGTAGACGCGATGGAATGCGCGGGCGAATCGTTCCTCGCCGTCCGGCGTCAGCCGGTAGCGGCTGCGGCGCCCGACCGGCTCGGCGGCGAGCCAGCCGTCCCGCGCGATCCGGAAGATGCCGGTGCGCACCGCGCGCTCGTTCACGCCGAACGCGCCGAGCAGCCGGATCAGCGTCGCGAGCCACGCGGCGCCTCCGTGCGGCACGAGCGCGTCGCCCCAGACCGTCACGATCAGCGACGGGACGCGGGGCGGTTCGGCGGCGAGCTCGCGCCGGATCCAGCGCGCCAGGGCGGGATCGCCTTCGCCGGGGGAGGGCAGGGCCGGAGGCATGACGAAATGATACAGGCTTTACTTCAAGCATCGACAGAATGTATCGTTTTCACCGCGCCACGGAATCCGCCATCGCGCCACAATGGCCATCGGATCCGGACGCCCACGGAGGGTTCGCGATGTACGCGCAGATGGTCGACACGGGATTGAAGAAGGTCGTCGATGCGACGGAGGCGACGCCGGAGGAACGGGCGTTCCAGGCGCGCGTCGATGCGGACGTCAAGGTCGAGCCGAAGGACTGGATGCCCGAGGCCTACCGCCGGACGCTCGTGCGCCAGATCCAGCAGCACGCGCACTCCGAGATCGTCGGCATGCTGCCCGAGGGCAACTGGGTGACGCGCGCGCCGAGCCTGAAGCGCAAGGCGATCCTGATGGCGAAGATCCAGGACGAGGGCGGTCACGGCCTCTACCTGTATTCGGCCGCCGAGACGCTCGGCGTCTCGCGCGACGACCTGATCGACGACCTGCACGCCGGCAGGTCCAAGTACTCGTCGATCTTCAACTACCCGACGCTCAACTGGGCCGACATCGGCGCGATCGGCTGGCTCGTCGACGGCGCGGCGATCATGAACCAGATCCCGCTGTGCCGCTGCAGCTACGGGCCGTACGCGCGCGCGATGGTGCGCATCTGCAAGGAGGAGTCGTTCCACCAGCGGCAGGGCTACGACATCATGCTCGCGATGTGCCGCGGCACGCCCGAGCAGAAGGCGATGGCGCAGGATTCGCTGGACCGCTGGTGGTGGCCGTCGCTGATGATGTTCGGGCCGTCCGACGCGGAAAGCGTCCACTCGGCGCAGTCGATGCGCTGGAAGATCAAGCTCCTGTCGAACGACGAGCTGCGCCAGCGCTTCGTCGACCAGACGGTGCCGCAGGCCGAGTTCCTCGGACTGAAGGTGCCCGACCCCGAGCTGCGATGGAACGACGAGCGCGGCCACTACGACGTCGGCACGATCGACTGGAAGGAATTCCAGGAGGTGCTGCGCGGCCACGGGCCCTGCAACCGCGACCGCATCCGCACGCGTACGAAGGCGTGGGAGGACGGCGAGTGGGTGCGGGAGGCGGCAGTGGCGCACGCGCGCAAGCGCGCCGAACGCGCGGCGCGCGCGGCGGCGTGACTCGGCGATTCGACGCCGGGCCCCCTTTTCCGGAGGAACCGAGATGACCAGCGAATGGCCCCTGTGGGAAGTGTTCATCCGTAGCCAGCACGGCCTCGCGCACAAGCACGCGGGCAGCCTGCACGCGCCGGATGCCGAGATGGCGGTCAGGAACGCGCGCGACGTCTACACGCGGCGCAACGAAGGCGTGTCGATCTGGGTCGTGCGCTCGTCCGACGTCGTGGCCTCGTCGCCCGGCGACCGCGAGGCGCTGTTCGACCCGGCGCAGAGCAAGGTCTACCGGCATCCGACGTTCTTCCCGATGCCCGACGAGGTCAAGCACATCTGACCGCCGGACACCCGACGCACGAGACCGAACCGATGACACCCGCCGACCGCTTCGAATGCCTGCTGCGCATGGGCGACAGCGCCCTCGTGCTCGCGCAGCGCCTGTCCGAATGGGTCGGCAAGGGGCCCGTGATCGAGGAGGACATCGCGCTCACCAACGTCGGGCTGGACCTGATCGGGCAGGCGCGCATGTGGCTGTCCTACGCGGGCGAGGTCGAGGGCCGCGGTCGCGACGAGGACGCGCTCGCGTTCCTGCGCGAGGAGCGCGACTACCGGAACGTGGCGCTCGTCGAGCAACCGAACGGGGACTTCGGCGACACGATCGTGCGGCAGTTCCTCTACGATGCCTGGCAGGTCGAGCTCT
>JAKLIE010000242.1 GCA_022709775.1 Pseudomonadota bacterium | reverse complement strand
GCGCTCCGCGCGACGCAGATCGGCTTCGTGTTCCAGTTCCACCACCTGCTGCCGGCGTTCACCGCGACCGAGAACGTGCTGATGCCGGGCCTGATCGCGCGGGGACCGGTCACGCGCGAGCGGCGCGAGGCGGCGCGCGAACTCCTCTCCGACGTGGGCCTCGCCGACCGCCTCGACTACCTGCCGCGCAAGCTCTCGGGCGGCCAGCAGCAGCGCGTGGCGATCGCGCGCGCGCTGTCGCTCGCGCCTCCGCTCGTGCTCGCCGACGAGCCGACGGGCAACCTCGACACCCATTCCGCCGACGAGATCTTCGCGCTGATGCGCCGCTTCAACGCCGTGAGCGGCACGGCGTTCCTGATCGTCACGCACGACCCGCGGCTCGCGCGGCGCTGCGACCGGATCGTCGAGCTCGTCGACGGCGGAGTCGCGGGCGACCGGCCCAACCTCGCGAGCAAGGGCGACGCCTGACCTCGCTCCGCCCGCCGCGGTCAGCCTTCGAGCAGGCTTCGAAGCATCCAGGCGTTCTTCTCGTGGATCTGCATGCGCTGGGTCAGCAGGTCCGCGGTCGGCTCGTCGTTCGCCGCGTCGACCGCCGGGAAGACCTTGCGCGCCGTGCGGACGACCGCTTCATTGCCCTGGACCAGCAGCCGCACCATGTCTTCCGCCTTCGGCTGGCCCCCGGTCTCGCCGATCGACGCGAGCTTCGCGAACTCGGCGAGCGTCGCCGGCGCCGGGTGGCCGAGCGAGCGGATGCGCTCGGCGATCGCGTCGAGCGCGAGCCAGAGCTCGTTGTACTGCGTCTCGAACATGAGATGCAGCGTGTTGAACATCGGGCCGGTCACGTTCCAGTGGAAGTTGTGCGTCTTCAGGTAGACGGTGAACGTGTCGGCCAGCAGTCGCGAGAGCCCCTCGGCGATCTTCGCCCGGTCCTTCGCCGAGATGCCGGTATCCATCGGCGGCGCACCCGTCGCCACGTTCGAGCCGCCCTTCGCCTTCTTCGCCATGATCGAACTCTCCATTGCTGCGGACATTCACGTCTCCCGCGATCGCGGTGGCGTGTCGGAACCGAATGATAGGCGGACGCACGCCCGGCGTACAAGGCGGGGCGTCGATCGCGTCGATGGACGATCGCGAACGCGCGCGTCGGCTCACCCCTTGTCGACCGACAGGCGTCCCGGTCCCATCGCATAGACCATCAGCATGCCGCCCATGATCGCCAGGTTCTTCCAGAACGCCAGGAAGTCGACCATCTGCTTGTCCGGCGGCAGCTGCCAGTAGGCGTGGAAGATGAACGTCGTCGGGATCAGGAACACGAAGATCGCCAGCGCGGCGAGGCGCGCCTTGAAGCCGGCGACGAGCATGAGGCCCGCGCCGAGCTCGACCGCGATCGCGAGCGCCGCGCCGACTTCGGACAGCGGCAGCCCCTTGCTCGCGATGTAGCCCGCGGTACCGGCGAACCCGCCGATCTTGCCGAAGCCCGACATCACGAAGATGCCCGCGAGCAGGATGCGCCCGACGAGCGCCGCCCAGTCCTTGCCGGTAGTCATGGAGTCTTCTCCTCGATGGTGAACGGTCCGTCGCCCCGCCTCACGGCAGGTCGAAGACCAGAACTTCCGCGCGGGCGCCGCCGTCCATCCGGACCGACGATTCCCCCGTCAGCTTCAACGCGTCGCCGGCAGCCAGCGGGATGCCGTTGACCCGGATCTCGCCCCGCGCGACGTGGACGTACGCGCGGCGGCCGGGCGCGAGCACGTGCTCGGCCGTCTCGGCGCCGTCGAGCATCGTCGCATAGACGCTCGCGTCCTGGTGGATCGTCACCGCCGCGCCCGAGCCTGCCGGCCCGGCGACCCGCGCGAGGCGGCCCCGCTTCGCCTCGTCGGGCACGCGCACCTGCTCGTAGCCGGGGTCGATGCCGCGCGCGGCGGGCTCGATCCAGATCTGCAGGAAGTGCACGCCGGCGGCGCGCGAAGGGTTCATCTCGCTGTGCATGACGCCCCGGCCCGCGCTCATGCGCTGCACGTCGCCCGGCCGGATCGTCGAGCCGTTGCCCATGTCGTCCCGGTGGGCGAGCTCGCCCTCGAGCACGTACGACAGGATCTCCATGTCGCGATGGCCGTGGGTGCCGAATCCGGTGCCCGGCGCGACGCGGTCCTCGTTGATCACGCGCAGAGGGCCGAACCCCATGTGCTTCGGGTCGTAGTAGTCGGCGAACGAGAAGCTGTGGTGCGAATCCAGCCACCCGTGCGCCGCATGGCCGCGCTCTGCGGCCGGTCGTCGCTCGATCATACGAATCTCCTGTCCATCTTTCCGCGCCGCGGGTCCGCCCGGCGCCTCCTTCAGCAAGGATGGGGTTGCGCCGGTCGAAAGACCATCGTAGATTGCCGTCGTGGACATTCAAACTTTTTGAATATGTTGCCGTCGCTCGAAGCGCTCGCGGTGCTCGACGCGATCGACCGGCGCGGCAGCTTCGCGGCCGCCGCGGAGGAGCTCGGACGCGTCCCCTCGGCGATCACCTACACGGTCCGCCGGCTCGAGGAATCGCTCGACGTGCTGCTGTTCGACCGCCGCGGACACCGTGCCCGGCTGACCCCCGCGGGGCGGGAGCTCGTCGCCGCCGGGCGCGGGCTCCTGGAAGACGCCGAGGCGCTCGCGCGCCGGATCCGCCGCGTCGCCACCGGATGGGAGTCCGAGCTCACGGTCGCGGTCGACACGATCGTGCCCCGCTCGCGCATCTGGCCGCTCGTCGCGGCATTCGACGCGCACTGCACGGCGGAGGGCGCCGCGCCGACGCGCCTGAGGCTCACGCGCGAGGTGCTGGGCGGCACGTGGGACGCCGTGGCCGGCGGTCGGGCGGACCTCGCGATCGGGGCGTCCGGCGAGCCGCCCCCGGGCGGCGGATGGCGGACGCGACGGATCGCCGAGGTCGGGATGGTGTTCGCGGTGGCACCCGGCCACCCGCTCGCCTCCGCGCCCGGCCCGCTCGCCGAATCCGCCATCGCGACCCACCGCGCGGTGATCGCCGCGGACAGCTCGCGCAGGCTCCCGGCGCGGAGCGCCGGCGTACTCTCCGGTCAGGACGCGCTGGTGGTGCCGGACTTCGACGCGAAGCTCGAGGCACAGCTCGCGGGACTGGGGGTCGGCTTCCTGCCGATGCCGCTCGCCGCCTCGCACATCGCGTCCGGCGCGCTGGTCGTCCGGGACACCGAAGTGCCGCGCGACGACGTGCCCCTCTTCGTGGCGTGGCGCGAGGCCCGCCCGGGACGGGCGCTCGCCTGGTGGATCGACGCGTCCGCCCGCGCCGATTGGGCGTTCGCGGCGCGGCTTCCCGTCGCAGGCACGCCCGGTCCGCGCAGGCCCGGACGCCGCCGCACGCGCGGGACCGCGGATCAGAGCCGGTAGGCGCGCTTCGCGAGGCCGTACGCGAGCTCGGGGGCGAGCGCGTATGCCTCGTCCTCGTCGATCCGGTGCTCGGCGACGAGCGTCGCGAGGAAACGGCAATCGACCCGGCGGGCGACGTCGTGCCGCGCCGGAATCGACAGGAACGCGCGCGTGTCGTCGTTGAAGCCGACCGTGTTGTGGAAGCCGGCGGTCTCGGTCGTCTGCTCCCGGAAGCGAAGCATGCCCGCGGGGCTGTCGTGGAACCACCATGCGGGACCGAGCTTCAGCGCCGGATAGTGGCCGGCGAGCGGCGCGAGCTCCCGCGCGTAGCTCGTCTCGTCGAGCGTGAACACGATCACGGTGAGCCCGCGCTCGTTGCCGACGCGGTCGAGCAACGGCTTGAGCGCCCGCACGTAGTCGGTCGGCATCGGGATGTCGGCGCCCTTGTCGCGTCCGTACGCGGCGAACAGCCGCGGGTTGTGGTTGCGGAAGCTGCCCGGATGGATCTGCATGACGAGCCCGTCGTCGAGGCTCATCTTCGCCATCTCGGTCAGCATCTGCGCACGGAAGGTCTCCGCTTCGTCGGCGCTCGCCGTGCCCGCGAGCGCGCGGTCGAGCAGGCGCTGGCACGCGTCCGCATCGAGGTCGGCGGTGCGCGCCGTCGGGTGGCCGTGGTCGGTCGACGTCGCGCCCATCGACGCGAAGAACGCGCGGCGAGCGCGGTGTGCGGCGAGGTAGCCCGCCCACGTCGAGGCATCCTCGCCGGCGAGCTCCCCGAAGCGCGCGACGTTCGCGCGGAAGCCCTCGAACTCCGGGTCGACGACCGGGTCGGGACGGTACGCGGTGACGACGCGCCCCTTCCAGCCCGAAGCGCGGATCGCGGCGTGGTGCTCGAGCGTGTCGAGCGGGCTCTCGG
>JAKLIE010000241.1 GCA_022709775.1 Pseudomonadota bacterium | reverse complement strand
GCGTCCACGCGCCGGCCGCGGCGACGAGGCGTGCCGCCGAGCCGGCCGGCGCGACGCGCGCGACCGCCCAGCCGGCGAGCGCGGGCCACAGCGCGAGGTAGGCGCAGAAGCCCGCCATGCCGATCGCCGCGACCGGCGCGGGCATGCCCCCGAAGGTCACGAGCGCGATGCTGATCCACGAGACGCCCGCGCCGAAGAGCCCGAGGCCGAACGCGAAGCCGATCCGCGCGGCGCACTTCGGTGTCGCGGCATCGCGCCAGAGCAGGAACAGCGAAGCGAGCGCCGCGGCCGGCAGCAGCGCCAGACCGAACGGCGCGAAGCCGAAGACGGTCAGCGCGCCTGCGACGGCGGCGAAGAGGGAACTCGGCACGGGGCGCAACTGCAGCGGATGTCTCGCGGGCGGCGCTTCGCGGCTCGTCCGTCAGAGCCCCGGCTTCGCCGCCTCGGGCGCGAACTTCTCGACCTGCAGCGTGTGGATGCGCCGGCTGTCGGCGCGCACGACGCGGAAGCGGAACTCGCCGATCGACACCGTCTCGCCGCGCTTGGGCAGCCGCCCGAACGCGTGGACGACGAGCCCGCCCACCGTGTCGACCGCGTCGTCGGAGAGGTGGCTGCCGAAGCGGCCGTTGAAGTCGCCTACCTCGGTCTGCGCCTTCACGCGGAAGCGGCCGCCGCCCTCGGCGATGATGTTGTCCTCGGTCTCGTCGAAGTCGTATTCGTCCTCGATGTCGCCGACGATCTGCTCGAGCACGTCCTCGATCGTCACGAGCCCCGACACGCCGCCGTACTCGTCGACGACGATCGCGATGTGGTTGCGGTTGGACCGGAACTCGCGCAGCAGGACGTTCAGCCGCTTCGATTCGGGAATGAACACCGCGGGGCGCAGCGTGTCGCGCAGCGTGAAGCCCTCGGGGTTGCGGTAGTAGTTGAGCAGCTCCTTCGCGAGCAGGATGCCGACGACGTCGTCCTTGCTCTCGCCGATCACCGGGAAGCGCGAGTGCTTGGTCTCGATCACGAGCGGGATGAACGCGTCGGGCTCGTCGTCGATCGACACGCAGTCCATCTGCGAGCGCGGGATCATCACGTCGCGCACCGACATCTCGGAGACCTGCAGCACGCCCTCGATCATCGAGAGCGCGTCGGCGTCGAGGAGCCGGCGCTCGAACGCGCCGCGCAGCAGGTCGAGCAGCTCGCCGCGGTCTTCGGGCTCGCGCGTCAGGAACGCGGTGAGGCGCTCGAGGAGCGACGGGCGCGGCTCTTCGCGGTCGTCGGGGTCGGGTACGGGGACGGACATGGGGTCAGCGGCCCCCGGCCCGGCGGCGCTCGCCCGCGGCGCGCGGCGCATACGGGTCGGCGACGCCGAGCGCCGCCAGCAGTGCGGTCTCGCGCGCCTCCATGCGAGCCGCTTCGCGCGGCGTCGCGTGGTCGTGGCCTTGTAGATGCAGCATCCCGTGCACGACGAGGTGCGCGCAGTGCGCGCGGAGCGTCACCCCGCCCGCCCGTGCCTCGCGCCGGAGGACCGGCACGCACAGCACGATGTCCCCTGCGAGCGGGACGGCGTCATCGTACACGAACGTCAGGACGTTCGTCGCGTAGTCCTTGCCGCGGTAGAGCGCGTTCAGCGCACGACCCTCGACGAGCCCCACGAAACGCAGCGTCGCGGCGACGTCTCGTTCGAGCGCGACGCTCGCCCAGCGCCTGAGCGATGCGGCGGCCGGGAGTCCGGTGCGCGCGACCGCGTACTGGACGGAGAGGGTGAGACGATTCCCCCCGGAGCTCGCAAGGCGAGCCTCCCCCCGCAGGGGGGCGCGCGCTTGGGGCGGCCCGGCGCGCGCAGTAGACTTCCCCCCGGAGCTCGCAAGGCGAGCCTCCCCCCGCAGGGGGGCGCGCGCTTGGGGCGGCCCGGCGCGCGCAGGAGACTTCCCCCCGGAGCTCGCCTTATGACGAGTCGCGCTCGTACGCATCGATGATCTTCTGCACGAGCGGGTGGCGGACGACGTCGGCGCTCGTGAACCGGCAGAACGCGATGCCGCGCACGCCCTTCAGCACGCGGTCGGCCTCGATGAGCCCGCTCTTGCTGCCGCGCGCGAGGTCGATCTGCGTGACGTCGCCGGTGATGACGGCTCGCGTGCCGAAGCCGATGCGCGTCAGGAACATCTTCATCTGCTCGGGGGTCGTGTTCTGCGCTTCGTCGAGGATGATGAAGCTGTGGTTGAGCGTGCGCCCGCGCATGTACGCAAGCGGCGCGATCTCGATCGTCTGGCGCTCGAACAGCTTCTGGACCTTGTCGAAGCCCATCAGGTCGTAGAGCGCGTCGTAGAGCGGGCGCAGGTACGGGTCGACCTTCTGCGCGAGGTCGCCGGGCAGGAAGCCCAGCCGCTCGCCCGCCTCGACCGCAGGCCGCACGAGCACCAGGCGCTTGACCGCGTCGCGCTCGATCGCGTCGACGGCGCATGCGACCGCGAGGTACGTCTTGCCGGTCCCGGCCGGGCCGATGCCGAACGTGATGTCGTGCGAGCCGATCGCCGCGAGGTACGCGGACTGGTTGGGCGTGCGGCCGTGCAGGTCGGCCCGGCGGGTGCGCAACGCCGGCGCGTCGTCGTCACCGGCGGAGGCCGGCGTCGCGCGAGTGCCGCGCGTCGCGATCTCGACCAGGCCGAGCTGGATGTCGTCGACGGAGAGCGGCTTCTCGGCCGTGGCGTAGAAGCGCTCGATCGCGGCGCGCGCACATGCCGCCTGTTCGGGCTCGCCGGCGATCGAGAACGCGCCGCCGCGGTGCGTGATCGCGACGTCGCAGGCCGCCTCGATCTGGCGCAGGTTCGCGTCGAGCGGCCCGCACAGGTTCGCGAGCGCCCGGTTGTCGAGCGGCGCGAGCGTGAGGGTGGTCGTCGAGCGCTTCTGCGCCATGGGTCCTCCGGCGCGTCAGGCCGCCGAGCGTACGAGCGGTGCCTTGAGCGCCTCGTCGAGCGTCGAGAGCGTCTCGGCCAGGTGCGCGGTCGCCGCCGGCGACAGTCCCGGCCTTCCCGCCGCAGCGGCGATTTCGACGCGAAGCGCCCTGGCGTCGGCACGCATCAGCGCGCGCGCGTCCGCGGGCATCGACCCCGACGGCCTCAGCAGCGCGGTCGCGAGCTTGGTGGCGTGCTCGCGCTGCAGGTTGCGGCGGATGAGAGGGATGTCGCGGCCCGCCTTGAGCTCGCTCCAGATCGCGCGGTGCAGCGAGGCATAGACCTCGGCCAGCTGCAGCGCGTCGCCGGGACGGTCGACCTTGCCCTCGGCGTCGAGGAGGCGCTGCGCGACCGTGTCGCTCATCACCCGGTCGAGCACCGCCTTCTGGGCGGCGAGCACCTGGACGGGCAGCGAGAAGTCGAACGTCGTCGGGGCGAGCCCCGCATCGAAGGCGTCGCCGCGGTCGAGGAAGTCGACCGACAGGCTCCGGAGAAACTCGGGCTTGAACCGGAAGCTGTCGGCCGCGAACACGCCGGTCTCGATGAGCTTCAGCGCGTCGCGCTGCTTGGCCATCGCCACCGGATTGAGCGGAGTGCGTCCGGATCCCGCGGCGTCGCGCAGCACGCTGGTGCCGCCGATGTAGCGCGAGGCGAGCAGCCCGCTCTCGCGCATCTGCGTGATGCCGCGCGAGATGTTGCGGCGGAGCGCCGCGTAGGTCTCGCCGGGCTCGAGCGGGCGCGCTTCCCAGCGCTCCCACAGCTCTCTGGCGAGATCGATCCGGCGCGCCGCATAGGCGAGCGGGTCGCTGCCGAGGTCGCCCGGCGTCGCGTCCGGGTCGATCGCGAGGTTCGACTCGTCGTCGTAGGCGTACGCGAAGAGCGGCTCGTTGCTGCGCCCGGCGATCCTGGCGAGCTCCTCGGCCTCGCGCTCGGGCGCGATCGGCCTGTACGCGAACTCGATTGCCCAGTAGTCGTAGGGCCCGAGCGTCGTCATCGACAGCGTCCCCTGCGGCTCGCCGCGCAGCGCGAGGTTGATCGGCGTGTACTCCATCACCGAGCCCGACACGCCGTTCTTCCTCGTGAACTCGAGGTCGTTCAACTGCGCCTGCGTGTAGACGGTCGAGGCGCGGAAGTTGTGCGTGAGGCCGAGCGCGTGGCCGACCTCGTGCATCGTGACTTCCTTGAGGTCGGAGAGCACGAACTCCTCGGCCTCCGGGCTGTCCGGCGCGATGACGCCGCGCGCGGCGAGCAGGTCGCTCGCGAAGCCCCGGTCCTCGGCGATGAACTCCTCGATGCGGCACTCCTGCGCGCTTCCCGCCGGGAAGCCGAGCGGCGACGGGGCGGGCGCCGTCGACGGCGTCG
>JAKLIE010000240.1 GCA_022709775.1 Pseudomonadota bacterium | reverse complement strand
ACCGCCATTTCTCGGTCGGCGATTTCGTCGTGTACGCGAGGTCGGACCCGGTCTACGGGGGAGAAACCGAGCGGCGGAGGCTTCGCGTGACCCTGGTCGATCTCGACGCCGATCGCATCGAGATCAACGATGGCAGGATCGTGCTGGACAGCATGGGCAACACGCTCGTGGCGCAGGGGGTGACGGCCAATCCCCGGATCCAGACGGTGCCGGTGGAGCTCCAGCTCGGCAGGAAGTGGTCCAGCCGCTTCACGCGATCGGCGGGAGGCGAGACGGCCATCGACGGCTACATCAACTTCCACGTGACGAAACGCGAGCGGATCCGCGTCGTGGCAGGCGAATTCGACGCGTTCCGGATCGACGGCGAGGGTTTCGGTCAGGCCGGCCGCCGCCAGGTGATCGTCGCGTGGCTCGTGCCCGGCTTCAACTTCCCGTTGCGCACCGACCGGCGGCTCTACGACGCGCGCAGCCTCCGGGTGCTCGACGCGGAGCTGCGCGAGCTGGTCGCGTGCCGGCAGCAGATCTGGCGGCAGGCCTGAATGCCGCGCACCCCGGCGCGAGCCCGCGCCGACGCGGATCGCGAGGTCAGATCGGCGAGCAGAACGCCACGCCGTTCGTGCCCTCGGGCACCCAGCCGCGGTTGATCATCGCGCGCCTCGCCGAGAGGTCCGGCGTGTGCCGGTGGTTCGCGTCCTGGCGGTTGTTGAAGAAGCGGTAGATCGGGATCGTGCCTTCGCGGCAGGCGCCGTTCGCATCGGGCACCTCGATCCAGAAGGCCGCGCTCGACTCGAGGACCCAGGTGCCCGGCCAACGAGCGATGACGAACTGGCACTCGGGCGCGCTCGCGGTGAAGAAGTGCGAGTTGACGAGGCCGCCCGCGAAGAACCGGCAGACGGGCTGCACGGACGGCGGGGCGAGGAACGATCCGGGGTAGGCGAAGAACACTGTCCCGGTACGTTCGAACACGCCGTGCATGTGGACGTCGAGGTACGCGACCTCGTTCGGGTCGGCGGTGATGAAGTAGTGGTCGCTGTCGGCGCGGTAGTACTCGATCACCGGAACCGCGTTCGGCGGGATCGTCGCGCTGGCCGGCGGCGTGCTCGCGACGGCCGCTCCCGCGTCGAGCAGCCCGGCGCCGCAGAGCGCGCCCGCGCGGCACTGCGTGCCCAGCGGGAACTCTCGCGTCGTGCCCTGCAGGATCGACAGCGCGCGTCCCGCGGTGAGCGTCGGGTTGCGCGCGAGCATCAGCGAGACGGTGCCCGAAACGAGCGGCGCGGAGAAGCTGGTGCCCGCGGCGATCGCGTACGCCGGGTCGCCGGGCGTCGTCGATCCGAAGGCGTAGGTCGATGCGATGAGCGACGTCACGTCGTCGCCGTCGCCGCCGGGCGCCGAGAGATCGACGCGCCTGCCGAAGTTCGAGTAGGAGGCCCGCTCGGCCGTGTTGCCGGTCGCGCCGACGGTGATCACGCCCCCGCAGTTGGCGGGCGAGAACGACTCGACGTCGATCGACGCGTTGCCCGCCGCCACGACGACGACCGCGCCCTGTGCGAGCGCGTCGTCGATCGCCTCCTGGACGGCCGACGAACAGGCGCCATGGCCGCCGAGGCTCAGGTTGATGACGCGCGCCGGATTCGGGTTCGCGGGCACGCCCGCGATCTGCACGCCCGACGCCCAGAGCATGCCCTCGAACACGTCGGCGTCCGTGCCGCCGCACCTGGCGAGCGCGCGCACCGGCAGGATGTTCGCGGCCCAATCCATGCCCGCGATGCCGATGCCGTTGTCGGCGTTCGCACCGATCAGCCCCGAGACGAAGAGTCCGTGGAAGAAGCTGTCGAAGCCCGGGACGCCGTCGCCGCACTCGTTGTCGCCGGCCCAGTCGCCTTCGTCGTGCGGGTTCGGATCGCGGCCGTCGCCGTCGCGCGCGGCGTCGGGGTCCGTGACGAAGTCGTAGCCGGGCAGGACGCGGCCGGCGAGATCGGGATGCGACACGGTGCCCGTGTCGATGACGGCGACGGTGATGCCGACGGAGCCCCGCTGCACGTCCCACGCGGCCGGCGCGTTCACGCCCGCCACCGGGTCCGTCAGCGACCACTGGATGGGAAACAGCGGGTCGTTCGGGGTCGCCTGCGCGACGACGCGGCGCACCGGGTCCGCATACATCACCGAGGAGTCCTGCTGCAGCGTCGCGGCGATCGACGCGAGCGCGTCGGGCGCGCGGGCGATCGCGATCGAGACCAGCCAGACGTTGCCGACCTTGCGCTCCGCGGCGACGGGCATCCCGATGCGCTGCGCGAACTGCGGCGCGAGCACCGACCAGTCCTCGGCGACGCCGTCGGCGAGCCTGACCATCAGCCGGCGGCCGGGCGCGTTGAATCGCGCGTCCGCGGTCGCGCTCTTCGCGAGCGGCCCGGGTTCGCGGAGCGGTTGCGCCCACAGCACCGCTCGATCGTCGCGCAGCAGCTTCGCGAGGCGCGCCGCGTCGGCTTCCCCGACCGAGGCCGGCAGTGCGAGATCCAGCGCGCCGGTGCGCGTGGACGCTGTGAGTGCGAACTGCGTGCCGGCGGCGCGCTCGAGCTTCGCGCGTGCGGCGTCGGGCAGCGTTCCGCGCGGCGCGACGGACGGGTGGATCATCACGCGCAGCGTCGAGACCGTTTCGGCCTCGACCGGCGCGGCGAGTGCGGCGGCGAGAGATGCCGCGGCGGCGGCGAGCCGGAACGAACGGGTCGGGCGGCGGGCGGGGAATGTCATTCGGGACTCCGTCGGTCGGATCTCATGCCGGAAACCGGGCGATCCCGCGCCGCCGCAAGATCGGTGCCACTGACGCCGCGCGAGGATCCCCTCGTCCGATGGTAGCGAATCCCCGGACGGGCGTCAGGCGTCGGGCGCCTTCCGGGCGACCTCGCGCGCCATCGCCGCGCGAAAAGGCGACAGCGCCTGGACCATCTGGGCGAAGATCTTCGGGTTGGCGGCGATCACCTGCCCCCCGCGGAGATAGTCGCCTTCGCCGGAAAGGTCGCCGATCAGGCCGCCGGCCTCGAGGACGAGCAGGCTGCCCGCGGCCACGTCCCACGGATTCAGGCCCACCTCGAAGAAGCCGTCGTAGCAGCCCGCGGCGACGTACGCGAGGTCGAGCGCCGCGGCGCCGGGCCGGCGCAACCCGGCGGTGTGGGTGATCATCTCGCGCATCATCGCGAGGTAGGTGTCGAGGAAGCTGCCGTCGCGGAACGGGAAGCCGGTCCCGATCAGGCAATCCCGCAGGTGGTGCCGCTTGCTCACGCGGATGCGCCGGTCGTTCTGGAACGCGCCGCGACCGCGCGTCGCCGTGAAGAGGTCGTTGCGGACCGGGTCGTAGATGACGCCCTGCGTCACGACGCCGCGGTGCTCGAGGGCGATCGACACGCAGTACTGCGGGAACCCGTGCAGGAAGTTGGTCGTCCCGTCGAGCGGGTCGATGATCCAGACGTACTCGGCGTCGGCATTCTCGCCCTTCGCCGTGCCTTCCTCGGCGAGGATCGCGTGGGCCGGGTAGGCGCCGAGCAGCGTCTCGACGATCGCGGCCTCGGCCGCGTGGTCGATCTCGCTCACGAAGTCCTTCGGGCCCTTCGAGCTGACCTTCAGGAGGTCGAGGTCGCGTGCGCCGCGGTTGATGATGTTGCCTGCGCGGCGGGCCGCCTTGACGGCGGTCGTGAGCATTGGATGCATGGCGGTCGGGGCGCGACTCGGGGGCCGCGCGGAACAAAGAGCGGGAATTCCCGCTATTCTACGCGCCCCGCCATGATCACGGACGACCCCCGCGCCTCCCCGCTCGACCGCGTCCGCGTGGTGCTGGTCGCGCCCAGCCATCCGGGCAACGTCGGCGCCTCGGCGCGCGCGATGCTCGCGATGGGGCTGTCGCGCCTCGCGCTGGTCGCGCCGTCGCGCTTCCCCGATCAGGAGGCGACCAGGCGCGCCACCGGTGCGACCGCCGTGCTCGACGCGGCGCGGGTCGTCGATTCGCTCGATGCCGCGCTCGAGGGCGTCTCGTGCTCGGTCGGCTACACCTCGCGGCCGCGCGAGTTCGCGGGCGTCGTGCTCTCGGCGCGCGAGGCGGCAGTGCTCGTGATCGCGTCGGCGCGCGCGGGGCGCGAAAGCGCGCTCGTCTTCGGCACCGAGATGTCCGGCCTCTCGAACGACGACCTCGCCCGCTGCACCGCGGTCGCGACGATCCCGGCCAATCCCGGGTTCGCGTCGCTCAACCTCGCCGCGGCGGTGCAGGTCGCCGCGTACGAGGCGCGCGTCGCGTCGCAGGGCGACGCCACCTGGCGGGCGC
>JAKLIE010000024.1 GCA_022709775.1 Pseudomonadota bacterium | reverse complement strand
GTCGTCGACCACGACCGCGAACTCCGCGCTCTCGCCGTCCGGGTTCCGGATCGAGCGCGCGACGCCGACGATCTTCCTGCCGTCGCCCGCGCCGTCCGGCGCGAGCGCGACGAGGGCGAGCTCGCGGTCGTAGTCGACCTGGGTGAAGCGCGCGAGCATCTGCGGCGTCAGCTCGTGCAGCCGGTAGAAGAAGCGGAAGTAGCGCGACTCCTCCGACAGACCGGCGATGAACGCCTTCTCCATCTCTGCGTCCTCGGGACGGATCGGGCGGACCGCGAGCGTCCTGTCGCCCTTGACCGGTATCGTGCCTTCGAGCTCGATCGGGTACGGGTGGATCGCCATGTGGCCGTAGCCGCGGCGCGCCTTGCGCCGCGGGTCGACCACGATGCGCGCGGCGCCGATCACCGCGATCCCCGGCGCGACGAGCACCGGATCGAGGTCGAGCTCGTGCACCCAGGGACAGGCGCAGACCAGCGCCGACAACCGCTGCAGCAAACGCACGAGCGGCTCGAGCTCCGCCTCGCTCGCGACCCCCGTGCCGGCGGCACGCAACCGGCGCTCGCCGGTGACGAGGTCGATCGCGAGCCTGCGGTTGAGCGGCGGGAGCGCGATCGCCCGCTCGCCGGGAGGCAGCGGCGGCCGGGCGCTCGTGCCGTAGGTGATCACCGGGCCGAACACGGGATCGTGCGCCACGCCGATCGCGAGCTCGCGCGCATGGTCGATCCGCGGCGACTTCCGCACGAACACGTGTCCGCCCCATCCGATCCCGCGCAGCATCGTCCGTGCGTCCTCCAGCAGCATGCCGTACGCTTTGGCCAGCGCGCGGCCGTTCGCCACCGGACCGCGGGTCGGAAGCGGCAGCGGCACCGGCGCGTCGACCGCGAGCGACACCGGATAGCGGAAGCGGCGCGCGATCGAAAGCGCGTCGGCCAGCGTGTCGGCCCGCTCGATCTTCGGCACCGGCAGCCCGAATGCGCCGAGCAGCTGCGCGAGCTCGCTCGCAGGCAGCGTGCGTCGATCGCCGATCGCATCGCGCAGGCGCGCGACGACCGCGAGGTCCGCCGGCTCCGGATCCGGCATCGGCGGCGGGACTTCGAGCAGCAGCTCCTGGTGGCGACGGTAGGACGCGAGGAAGGCGAACGCCTCGACCGCGTTCTCCGGCGTGTAGAAGTTCGCGATTCCGCCCGCCTCGAGCGCGTCGCGCGCCTCGCGCCGGTCGATCGCGCCCAGCCACGCCGCGAGCACCGGCTTGCGCGAGCCGCGCGCGACGGCCGCGACCGCGCGCGCCGCATCGGTCGGCGGGTCGACCGGCCGGGGGACGTGCAACGCGATGACGGCGTCGACGTTGGGGTCCGAGAGCACCGCGCCGACCGCGGCCGCGAACCGTTCCGGCGGCGCGTCGCCGCGCACGTCCACGGGATTGCCGCGCACGCTCTCCTCGGGCAGGAGGCTGTCGAGCGCCGCGAGCGTCGGAGGGTCGAACTCCGCGAGCGGGATGCCCGCATCGCGCGCGCTGTCCGCGGCGAGGAGCGCGGGCCCGCGGCCGTTCGCGACCACCGCGATCCCGTCGCCGCGCGGGATCCGGCCCGACGCCAGCAGCCGGGCCGCCGCGAACAGCTGCGTGTACGTGCGCACGCGAACCGTCCCCGCGCGCCGCATCGCCGCGTCGAAAACGGCGTCGGCAGCCGGTCCGACCGGTTCGACGGCCTCGACCGACCGGCCGGCCTTGAGCATCACGACCGGCTTCGTGCGCGCGGCGGCGCGCAGCGCCGACATGAACCGTCGCGCGTCGTGCACCTGCTCGATGTAGAGCAGGATGCCGTCGGTCTGCCCGTCGGCGAGCAGCGCATCGAGCAGTTCGCCGTAGTCGACGTCGATCACGCCGCCCAGCGAGAGCACGGTCGAGAAGCCGATGCCGCCGGGGTACGCGAAATCGAGCATCGCCGTGCAGACGGCACCGGATTGCGCGACCAGCGCGAGCCTTCCGGGCAGCACCGGCACGTCGGAGACCGTCGCGTTGAGCCCCATGTCGGTGCGGATCACGCCGAAGGCGCCAGGGCCGGCGAGCCGGATGCCGTGCCTGGCGGCGATCGCCGCGACGTCCTTCGACCAGCGCTTCGCCTCGGCCGGGTCGCCCGCGGGCGCCGAGGTCAGCAGGACGGCGGCCTTCGCCTTCGCGCGCGCGGCGTCCTCGAGCACGCCGGGGACCGCGCCGCAGGGAACGGCGATCACGACCAGCTCGACGGGCTTCCCGATCGCGTGCACGCTGCGCCACGACCGCTGGCCGAGCAGCTTGCGGTGGGCCGGGTTGACGGCGTAGAAATCGCCCGTGTAGCCGGCCGCCGCGACGTTTTCGAGCACGACGCGTCCGAACGAGCCGGGGCGCTCGGACGCGCCCACCAGCGCGAACGAAGCGGGCTTGAGCAGCGATCTCAGGTAGTGGTGCATCTGGTCCGCGAGTGTAGCCGAGGCCGGCGCCTCGAACCGGGCGATTCGCTATACTCGCGCCGGCGCCCCGTAAAGCCCGCGTGACGCCGCGCCTCCATGCGCACCGGGCCTGTAGCTCAGTCGGTTAGAGCAGACGACTCATAATCGTTTGGTCGCTGGTTCGATCCCAGCCGGGCCCACCCACCCTTCCTCACGCCGTGCCGCTCCCGATCGTCGCCCGCGCGTACCGGTTCGTCCGCGGCGACGGCGGGCTCACGATCACGGTCGCGATCCTCGCGCTCTTCCTGTTCGCGGTCTACCCGATGGCGGAGGTCGGCGCGATCGCCAAGGGGTGGCTCGACGTCGCGTTCGGCGTGTTCCTGATCGCCTGCGCGACGCTTTTCTTCGAGCCGCGCCCGCTCGTCCGGGCGCTGCTCGTCCTGCTCGTGCTGGCCGTCGTGTCCCGCCTCGCCGAGTACCACGCGCCGTCGCGCGCGCTCGCCACGATCGATTCGACCCTGGTGATGGTCCTGTCGCTCGCGCTGGGCGCGCTGTTCCTGCAGCGCGCGACGCGCGACGGGCGCATCAACATGCACCGGATCATGGGCGCGTGCGGCTCGTTCCTGATGCTGGGCCTCGTGTTCTCGCAGGCCTACCGGCTGCTCGCCCTCTACCTGCCGCATTCGTTCGCCGTCGGAGGGACGCCGGCCGACGCGTCGGCCATCGAGCACCGGTTCACCTATTTCAGCTTCATCACGCTGACGTCGACCGGTTACGGCGACGTCACGCCGGTTCACCCGTACGTGCGCTCGCTCGCGACGTTCGAGGCGATCGTCGGCCAGCTCTACATCGCGGTGCTGATCGCCCGCCTGATCGGCCTCGAGATCGAGTGGCGACGGGTGCAGCGCGACGAGGCGTCGCAGCGCGATTCCGCTCCGGACCGGTAGCTCCGCCCAGCCCGGGCGGCGGCTGGCACGCGCCTTGCGACACCGGTGCCATCCATGGCTTCCCCGGTCCTCCTGCTGCTTGGAGTGCCCGAGAGCGGCACGTCCGCGCTCTCCGACGCGCTCGTCCGCGCGGGCGCCGCGCTGGCCGGCCCCCCAGCGGGCGACCCGGCCGGCGTGTCCCAGCACGCGCTGGCCGCCTGCGGCATGCGCTGGGACTCGCTCGCGCCGATGCCCGCACGCCTCGCGAGGGCTCCCGGTCTCGATGCCGCCAGGGCGGCGATCGACGTCTTCCTCGAGCGCATGCCCTCGGATGCCCCGCTGCTGGTGGCCGAGCCGCTCGCGACGCGAATCGTCGCGATGTGGCGCGAACGCGCCGAGGCGGCCGAGCGGGCGTTCTCGACGGTACTGTGGCTCACGCATCCGGGCAGCGCCGCGGCGGCACTCGCCCGCCGCCGCCAGTTCGCGCCGGAGAAGTCGCTGGCGCTGTGGCTCGCGCACCTGGTCGAGTTCGAGCAGGCGACGCGCGGGGCCGCGCGCACCGTCGTCACCGAGGAGACGTTCCTCGCCGACCCCGCCTCCGGCATGAAACGCCTCGCGCAGGCAACGCGCTTTCCCCCGGCTGCGGTCGCCGCGAAGGCGCCGCCCGGCGCGAAGCAGCCCGCCCTCGTCCCGCCGCCGCTCGGGCTGGGCTCGGGACTCGACGCCGCGCTCGACGCAGGCTACCGGAGGCTCTCGTCCACCGTCTCGGGCGAGCTCAAGCGCTCGGTCGACGCGCTGGCGCTCGCCGCACGGCCGGCGGTCCAGAGCGCGATCCCTCCGTGGCTGGCGCAGGAGATCGAGGCCGACCGCACGCGCATGCAGACGCTCGCCGACATGGCCGCCGGCCACGCCGCTCGGGCCGAGCGAGCGGCCCGGGACCTCGCCGCGGCCCCGCGCGACGCGCGCGCCCTCGCCGCCCAGGTGGAAGGGATGCGTACCGAGCAGGCGCGCGAGCGCGAAGGGCTGACCGGGCAGCTCGAGGCCCTGCGCACCGACCAGGCGCGCGAGCGCGAAGCGATGACCGCCCGGCTCGAGGCGCTGCGCGCGGACCAGGCGCGCGAGCGCGACCACCTGACGGCGGAGCTCGCGTCGGCGCGCGGCGAGCTCGCGCGCATCACCGCCTCGCTGGCCGAGGTCCCGCGGGCGGAAGCCGGACTGCGCGCCGAACTCGGCCAGGCTCAGCGCGAGCTTGCCGACGAGCGTGCCTCGATCGCCAGGCTCGCCGACGCGCTGGAGGCGGCGCGCCGCGAGGCCGACGGCCACGCGCACCGGTTCGAGTCGGCGCGCCACCATCTCGAGCGCTTCGCCGTCGAGATCGAAGAGACGCGCGCCGCCCTCGTCGCGCGCGAGGACTACTGCGCGCGGCTCGCCGCCGAGGCCGACGGGCTGCGCGTGCGCGAAGCCGATCTCCGCAACGAGATCGAGGCGCTGCGCCGCGAAGGCGACACGCTGCGGTTCGAGCGCGACGACGCGTTGCGCGCGCTCGAACGCCTGAGGCGCGAGAGCGGCGAGCGCCTGGCCGAGCGCGAGGCCTCGCTGGCTCGCGCCGCCGACGAGCTACGCACCGCGATCGAGGAACGCGAACGGCGTACGGCCGACCTGTCGGCCGAGGCCGATCGGATGGCCGACGCGATCACCGACTCGGCGGTCCGCACGGCGGGCCTCGAGGAGCAGCTCGAGCTGCGCACGGCCGAGCTCGCATCGCTCAGGGCGCGCCACGAGGACCTCGCCGCGCGGATGCGCACGCTCGAGAGCCGATCCCTCGTGCGCGCAGCCGTGTGGCTCGGCGGCGGCGAACCTCCTGCCGAGGGCCGTCCGACGCCTTGACGGCCGTCAATGCCGTGTCCGGCCGGCGGGCTAGCATGGTCCGATGTCCGAGCGTCCCGCAGGCCCACGCGAACCGCTCGCCTGGATCGGTCTCGCCGGCACCAGCCCGGACGATGCGCCGGCCGCGCGCGAGTGGCAGCGGCGCCTGCACTGGCCGATGGTCGCCGTGGCGCTGCTGTCGGTCCCCGCGTACATCTTCGACTCGGCCGAGCCGGACGCGGTGTGGCATCGCGCCGCGACCGCCATCGACGCGTTCATCGTCCTCGCGTTCGCGCTCGAGCTCGCGTGGATGCTGCGCCTGACTCGCGAACCGTTCCGCTACCTCGCCGGCAACTGGCTCAACGTCGTCGTGATCCTCGGCGCGGGCGCCGCCCTGTTCGGCGCGGCCACCGAAGGCTTCGCGCTGGTCCGCATCGCCCGCGTCGCCGTCGCGGGGCTCATCATGATCCGCGCCGTCGCCGAGATGCGCGTGCTGTTCACGCGGCGCGGCGCTCCGCTCCTCGCGGGGGCCGCCTTCCTGGCAACGCTCGTGACCGGCGCGTTGTTCTACGTGCTCGACCCGAAGATCGCCACCTTCTGGGACGGCATGTGGCTCGCGTTCGTCACCGGGGCGACCGTCGGGTACGGCGACGTCTACCCGACTACGACAGCGTCGCGCATCGTGGCGATCGTCGCGGTCCTGATCGGCTGGGCGCTGCTGTCGCTGTTCACCGCGAACATCGTCGCGATGTTCCTCGGGCGCGAGGAGGCCGCGCTGCGCTCGGACCTGCACCGCGAGATCGTGTCGCTCCATGCCGACATCGCACGCCTGCTCGACGCCGAGGAACTCCGGGTCCGCGCCGAGATGCACGCCGAGTTGCGGGCGCTGCGCGCCGATCTCGCGCGACTGGCCACCCGGTTGGGCGACCGGCTCGACGACGGGTCGCCCCCGCCGGCGTGACGGGCGGGTTGCCGCCGCGGCGGTGCTACCGGCTGCACGAGCCCGACGGCACGCCGAGCCTGCGCAGGACGATCTCCGGCAGGCAGAAGCGCGTGTACCCGCTCTGGAGCATGTTCACGCCCGCGAAGGCGGTGAGCCACAGCCAGTTCGCGCTGACGAAGAGCGGGCTCGCCTGCGCGCCGAGCGCGAGCGACAGGAGAACGACGAGGCCGGCGAGGACGCGGATGTAACGTTCGGTGGTCATGAGAACTCCCTGGTGCAGCGGTTGACGAAGGACGATGGGCGCGGTCAGGCGCTCGCGCGACGGTTGACCGAGTAGTAGAGCACCGGGATCACGACGAGCGTGAGCAGCGTCGAGACCAGGATGCCGAACACGAGCGAGATCGCGAGCCCGCTGAAGATCGGGTCGTCGAGGATGAACATCGCGCCGGCCATCGCGGCCAGCCCCGTGAGCGCGATCGGCTTCGCCCGCGCGGCGGCCGCGTCGACGACCGCGCGCTCGAGCGGGACGCCCTTCGCGACCTGCAGGTTGACGAAGTCGACGAGCAGGATCGAATTGCGCACGATGATGCCGGCCAGCGCGATCATGCCGATCATCGACGTGGCCGTGAACGGCTTCCCCAGGAGCGCGTGGCCGGGCATGACGCCGATGATCGTGAGCGGGATCGGCGCCATGATCACCAGCGGCGTGACGTACGAGCCGAACTGCGCGACGACGAGCAGGTAGATCAGCACCAGGCCCACCGCATAGGCCAGTCCCATGTCGCGGAACGTCTCGTAGGTGATCTGCCACTCGCCGTCCCACTTGATCGACCAGGCGCGATACGGGTCCGACGGCTGCGTGATGAAACGCTCGTCGTAGGGCCCGCCGTGCGGGGTGGGGACCTCCGCGATCGCGCGGCGCATCCCGAACATGCCGTAGAGAGGGCTGTCGGCGCCGCCCGCCACGTCGGCGAAGACGTACGTCACCGGCAGCAGGTCCTTGCGGTGCCGGGTCGTCTCGCGCACCACCGGATCGACGTGCACGATCTCGGCGAGCGGCACGGCCGCGCCGCCGGTGCCGCGAACGGTCAGCGCGAGCAGCGTCTCGAGCCGTGTCTGCTTCTCGGGAGCGAGCGCGAGACGGACGGGTACCCCGTATTTCGCCTGGCCGTCGCGAAGCGCGGTCACGCTCTCGCCGGCGAGCGCCGCGCGCAGCGTCGCGACCGCGTCGGCCGGCGTCACCCCGACCATCGCGGCCTTGCGCTGGTCGATGCGGACGTGCAGTCGCGGCGCGGCGTCCTCGATCGAGTCGTCGATGCCGACGACGTGCGGCGTGCGTCCGAACACCTCGCGCACCGACTTCGCGAACGCGTGGCGCCCCGCCTCGTCGGGCCCGTAGATCTCGGCGACGATCGGCGACATGACCGGCGGGCCGGGCGGCACCTCGACGACCTTGACCTTCGCGCCGTGCCCCTTGCCGATCGCCTCGAGCGCCGGGCGTACCGCGAGCGCGATCCCGTGGCTCTGGCGGGAGCGGTGCCTGCGGTCGACGAGGTTGACCTGCAGGTCGCCCTGCTCGGGCAGCGTACGCAGCTCGTACTGGCGCACCAGCCCGTTGAAGTTGATCGGCGACGCGGTGCCGGCGTACGCCTGGACGTCGGTCACCTCGTCGAGCGTCGCGACGTGCGCGGCCAGGTCGGCGAGCGCCGCGGCCGTCGCCTCGACCGGCGATCCGGCCGGCAGGTCGACGATGACCTGGAACTCGCTCTTGTTGTCGAACGGCAGCATCTTC
Source organism: Pseudomonadota bacterium (assembly GCA_022709775.1). The sequence continues at coordinate 2,534 of JAKLIE010000024.1, read as the reverse complement.
AGCACGACCCACTGCACGGCCGCGAGCGAAACCGACAGCACGATCGCCGCGACGATGCCGGTGCCGAGCAGGACGCGACGCCGGGAGCCTCGCTCCGGATCCACGAACGGCTCGAGCAGGCGGCTGAAGCCGGAGGCGAGCGCCCGGTCGAGCCTGCCGGGCCCGTGGTCGGCCCGCGCGCCCTTCGGCGAGAATCTGAGCGCGAGCCACGGCGTGATCGAGAACGCTACGCCGAGCGAGATCAGCATCCCCATGCTCGCGTTGATCGGAATCGGACTCATGTACGGTCCCATGAGCCCGGACACGAACGCCATCGGCAGCAGCGCGGCGATGACGGTGAACGTCGCCAGGATCGTCGGGCCGCCGACCTCGTCGACCGCAACGGGAATCAGCTCGGCGAGCGACGCCTGCGGGTCGAGCGCGCGGTGCCGGTGGATGTTCTCGACGACGACGATCGCGTCGTCGACGAGGATGCCGATCGAGAAGATCAGCGCGAACAGGCTCACGCGGTTGAGCGTGAATCCCCACGCCCACGACGCGAACAGCGTCGCGGCGAGCGTGAGCAGCACCGCGATGCCGACGATCGCCGCCTCGCGACGTCCCAGCGCGACGAACACCAGCGCGACGACGGACAGCGTCGCGAACAGGAGCTTCGAGATCAGGAGCTTCGCCTTGTCGTCGGCGGTCCTGCCGTAGTCGCGCGTGACGGCGACCCCGATGCCCTGCGGCATCACGGTGTCCGCGAGCTCGGACATCCGGCGTTCGACGCGCGCGGCGACGTCGACCGCGTTCTCGCCCGCCTTCTTCGTCACCTGGATCGTGACCGCCGGCACCGCGACGCCGACCTCGGTCGCGCCCCCGCCGCCCGCCTTGCCGGGCACGTACCACGCGTAGTGCGCCGGCTGCGGCGGGCCGTCGACGACGGTCGCGACATCCGACAGGAAGACCGGCTGTCCGCCGTGCACGGCGACGACCAGATCGCGGACGTCCCGCGCCGAGGCGAGGAAGCCGCCCGCGTCGACGCGCACCGTCGCATTGCCCCTGACGAGGTCGCCGGCCGGCAGCGCCACGTTCGCGGCCTGCAGCACGTTGCGCACGGCGGACACGTCGAGTCCGTGGGCGGCGAGCTTCGCCGGGTCGAGCTCGACGCGCACCTCGCGACCCGGCCCGCCGATCGTCGTCACCTCGCGGGTGCCGGGCACGCGCTTCAGCTCCGTCTCGACCGCGTGGGCGACGCGCTGGAGGTCGGACGCGCCCGTCGCGGCGTCCTTCGCATGCAGCGTGATCGCGACGATCGGGACGTCGTCTATGCCCTTGGGCTTGACGAGCGGCTCGCCGACCCCGAGCTCCGGCGGCAGCCAGTCGCGATGCGACAGGATCGTTTCGTGCAGGCGCACGACGGCGTCGTTGCGCGAGACGCCGACCTTGTACTGGACGGTGATCATCGCCTGGCCGGGCTTCGACACCGACCAGACGTGATCGAGGCCCTGGATCTGCGACAGCACCTGCTCGGCGGGGATCGCGATCAGCCGCTCGACGTCGCCGGCCGACGCGCCCGGGAACGACACGAACACGTTCGCCATCGTGACGTCGATCTGCGGCTCCTCCTCGCGCGGCGTGACCGCGACCGCGAAGAGGCCGAGCAGCATCGCGACGATCCCGACGAGCGGCGTCAGCCTGGAATGCAGGAAATAGCGGGCCATGCGCCCGGACAGCCCGAGCGCCTGCGTCTCGTTCATGCGGAGGTCAGCCCTTCGGACTGTCCTTCAGCCGGACCACGCCGATCGCCTTCAGCACGAACTTCTCGTAGAACGGCTCCGAGGTGCCCTTCTTCATCTTCCGGATGAAGTACTTCTCGAACGCGACCTTCGCGTAGTGCACCCACTTGCCTTCGGAGAACCAGTTCACGTTGCGCGGCGGGATCTGCGGCAGCGCGACGAATGCGATGCCGGTGTCGCCCATGTCGGCGAGGCACAGCGCGTTCCACGTCGCCTTCTCGGCGGGCGCGCGGCCGGCGAGCGCGGCCCCGATGTTCTTCGCGGTCGCCGTCACCATCGACTCGATCATGTATCCGGTCTTCGGCGCGCCGGTCGGCACCGGCGTCGCCTCGACCGGCGGGATCGCGACGCACACGCCCACGGCGTAGATGTTCGGATACTTCGGGTTGCGCTGGTGCGCGTCGATCAGGATGAAGCCGCGCGGGTTGGTGAGCCCCTCGATGCCGGCGACCGCGTCGATGCCCTTGAACGCCGGCAGCATCATCGAGTGCCTGAACGGAAGCGCATGCTCCTTCTTCGGCTTACCTTCCTCGTCGTGCTCGGTGACGTGCATCGTGCCGGCCTCGACCTTCGTCACCTTCGCGTTGCAGATCCACTTGATGTGCCGCTCGCGCAGCGCCGACTCGAGCGTCGTCTTCGAGTCGCCGACGCCGCCGAGGCCCAGGTGGCCGATATAGGGCTCCGAGGTCACGAGGGTCATCGGGACGCGATCGCGCAGCTTCCTGCGGCGCAGGTCCGTGTCCATGATGAACGCGA
>JAKLIE010000239.1 GCA_022709775.1 Pseudomonadota bacterium | reverse complement strand
GCTGCCCGTCGTCGGCTCGAACGAGGTCCTGGCCAACGTGGCGAGCCGCGCATCGATCGTGCTCGACGCGCGCTCGCCCGAACGCTTCCGCGGCGAGGCCGAGCCGTTCGATCCCGTCGCCGGCCGCGTGCCCGGCGCGACCAACCGTCCCGTCGGGCGAAACCTCGCGAAGGACGGCACGTTCAGGCCTGCGGGCGAGCTCCGCGCCGAGCTCGAGGCGATGCTCGGGTCCGGCGACCCCGGACAGGTGATCCACATGTGCGGCAGCGGCGTGACCGCATGCCACAACATGCTCGCGATGGAGATCGCGGGGCTGCCCGGCGGCAGGCTCTATGCGGGCTCGTGGAGCGAGTGGTGCGCGGATCCGTCGCGTCCGGTCGCGACCGGCGCGTGACGGATCACGGCGAGGTCGGCCACCCGGCGATCTCCCGGTAGCGCGGCCCCTCCGACAGGAGCCGCGACGACATCAGCACGACGCGGTCGACGTTCCAGGCGATCGGCGGCTCGATCGGCCCCTCGACGACGCGCGAGCAGCGCCGCACGAGCGTGACGTGCGGCCGGAAGGGCCTCGCGTCGGTCGGCACGCCGCGGTCGGCGAGCGCCCGCACGAGCTCGCGGTTCGCCGTCGCGAGCTCCGGAGGCACGCTCGACGGGGCCGCCCACGCGATGCCAGCGCGCGCGAACGATCCGAGTGCATCCAGCCGGAGCTCGAACGACGGCCAGCGGAGGGTCTCGCCCGCCGCGCGGACCGCGACCGCGCTGTCGGCGTGCACGGTCCCCACGAACACGATCGTCAGGTGCAGCGTGTACGCGGCGCTCGCTCGCCCCCCGGACGCCCGCGCCGTCCCGCGTGCAATATCGTCGAGCCGCGCGCGCGCCGCCTCGTCGGGCATGATCGCGAAGAACAGGCGCGTGGTTGCGTCGTCGATGTCGGATGGCATGGCCGCCCCCGCCCCGGACGCCCAGGTGCGGACGCGCGGCGCGAGCGGTAGCATAGCCGCTCGTCCACGGAGGCACACCATGCAACGACTCGCGGATCGCGTCGCCGTCGTCACCGGCGCCGCGCAGGGGATCGGGCTCGCCATCTCCGAACGGTTCGTGGCGGAAGGCGCGCGCGTGCTGATGTGCGACCTCGAGGCGGCGCGCGCCGCCGAGGCCGCGCGAAGCATCGACCCGTCCGGCGCGCGCACGCGCGCTCACGGCGGCGACGTGTCGAAGAAGGCGACGGCCATCGCGCTCGTCGACGCGGCGGTCGGGGCGTTCGGCAGCCTCGACATCCTCGTCAACAACGCCGGCATCACGCACGCGGCCGAGTTCCTCGACCTGGACGAGGCGGATTTCGACCGCGTCCTCGCGGTGAACCTGAAGTCGATGTTCCTGTGCGGCCAGGCCGCGGCGCGGCGCATGGTCGCGCAGGGCAATGGCGGCGCGATCGTCAACATGTCGTCGGCGAACGCGGTCGTCGCGATCCCGAACCAGGTGCCCTACGTCGTCAGCAAGGGCGGCATCAACCAGCTCACCAAGGTGATGGCGATCTCGCTCGCGGCGCACGGCATCCGCGTGAACGGCATCGGGCCGGGCACGATCGCGACCGAGCTCGCGAAACAGGCGGTGCTCGGCAGCGAGGAGGCGAAGCGCAAGATCCTCTCGCGCACGCCGATGGGCCGGCTGGGCGAGCCCTCCGAGGTCGCGGCGATCGCGGCGTTCCTCGCGTCCGACGACGCGTCGTACCTCACCGGCCAGACGATCTATCCGGACGGCGGTCGGCTCGCGCTCAACTACACGGTGCCGGTCGCGTGATGCCGGGCGACGCGAACGTCGGCCCCGCGCGGATCGACCGATGACGAAGCGCTGGCGGCACGCAGCGATGCTGTTGGCGCTCGCGGGCCACGCGGCGGTCGGCAACGCGCAGCAACCTGCGCGCGTCCCCAGGGTCGGCTTCGTCGCTGCCGCCCATCCCGCCGCGGTCGCGGCGCGCACCGAAGCGTTCCGGCAGGGACTCAGGGAGCTGGGCTACGTCGAGGGTCGGAACATCGTCGTCGATTACAGGTATGCGGAGGAGCAGGTCGATCGCGTGCCCGCCATCATCGATGAATTGATCCGGCTGAATACGGATGTGATCGTCTCGGCCGGACCGTCGGTCACGCGTAGAGCGCGAAAGGTCACGTTGTCGGTCCCGATCGTCATGGCCTTCGACGCCGATCCGGTCGGCTCGGGCGTCATCGCGAGCCTCGCGCGACCCGGGGGCAACGTCACCGGAATGTCGATCGTCGCGTCGGATCTGTCGGGCAAGACGCTCGAGCTCCTGAAGTCCGTCGTCCCGAAGCTCGCTCGCGTCGTCGTCTTCGAGAACTCCATCGAGCCCGGCAACGCGCAGACTTTGCGGGCGACGCGCGAGGCCGCCGAAGCGTTGGACGTGCGTCTGCAGGTCGTCGACGTGAGGTATCCCGCGGACATCGAGCCGGCGTTTCTCGCGGCGACCCGCGGGGGCGCGGATGCGCTTGTCGTCCTGTCGAGCCCGCTCATCCTGTTCCACCGCGCGCAGATCGCCAGATTGGCTGCGACCCATCGCCTCCCCGCGATCTATCCCTACGCCGACGTCGTCGACGCCGGCGGACTCATGACCTACGGCGTGAGCTTCAACGATCTGTTCCGCCGCACGGCGGGCTTCGTCGACAGAATTCTCAAGGGAGCAAGGCCCGCGGACCTGCCGGTCGAACAGCCGACCAAGTTCGAGCTGGTCATCAACCGGGGGGCCGCGAAGCGCATCGGTCTCGTCATTCCGGCCGACGTGCTTGCGCGCGCGGATCGGATCGTCGACTGAGCCCGCGTGGACTTCCCACGGAATGGCAGACACGCCGGCGCCTACTTCTTCCTCAAGATCCGGGCTGCCTTCCCCGGAATTCGGTGAAGAACCAAAAAAAACCGCGCCCGGTCGGGGCGCGGCTCACCTGCCGGCAACGGACGCGGGTTACGCGTTCGCGGCCTTCTTGTCGAAGAACTGCTCGTCCTCGGTCGAGTGCTTGAGCGCGGTCGTCGACGACTGGCTGCCCTGCACGGTCGTCGTGACGGCGTCGAAGTAGCCGGTGCCGACCTCGCGCTGGTGCTTGACCGCGGTGAAGCCCTTCTCGGCCGCGGCGAACTCGGCTTCCTGCATCTCGACGAACGCGCTCATGCCGGTCCGCGCGTAGCCGTGGGCGAGGTTGAACATCGAGTAGTTGAGGCTGTGGAAGCCCGCCAGCGTGATGAACTGGAACTTGTAGCCCATCGCACCCAGCTCGCGCTGGAAGCGCGCGATCGTCGCATCGTCGAGGTTCTTCTTCCAGTTGAACGACGGCGAGCAGTTGTACGCGAGCATCTTGCCCGGGAACTTCGCCTGGATCGCCTCGGCGAACGCCTTCGCGAACGCGAGGTCGGGCTTGCCGGTCTCGCACCAGATCAGGTCGGCGAACGGCGCGTAGGCGAGACCGCGCGAGATGGCCTGGTCGAGGCCGTTGCGCGTGCGGAAGAAACCTTCGACGGTCCGCTCGCCGGTGAGGAACGGCTTGTCGGTGTCGTCGACGTCGGACGTCACGAGGTCCGCCGCTTCCGCGTCGGTGCGCGCGAGCAGGATCGTCGGCACGCCCATGCAGTCGGCGGCGAGCCGCGCCGCGACGAGCTTCTCCACCGCCTCGCGCGTCGGCACGAGCACCTTGCCGCCCATGTGGCCGCACTTCTTGACGGAGGCGAGCTGGTCCTCGAAGTGAACGCCCGCAGCGCCCGCCTCGATCATCGACTTCATCAGCTCGAACGCGTTCAGCACGCCGCCGAAGCCGGCCTCGGCGTCGGCGACGATCGGCGCGAAGAAGTCGACGTCGCCCTTGCCTTCCATGTGCTGAATCTGGTCGGCGCGCGCGAACGTGTTGTTGATGCGCTTGACGACCATCGGGACCGAGTTCGCGGGATACAGCGACTGGTCGGGATACATCTCGCCCGCGATGTTGGCGTCGGCCGCGACCTGCCAGCCGGACAGGTAGATCGCCTTCAGGCCGGCCTTCACCTGCTGCAGCGCCTGGTTGCCGGTGAGCGCGCCCAGCGTGTTCACGAACGGCTCGTCGTTCAGCATCTTCCAGAGCTTCTCCGAGCCGCGCCGGGCGAGCGTGTGCTCGATGTGGATCGAGCCGCGCAGGCGCACGACATCCTCGGCCGTGTAGCCGCGGCGGATGCCCTTCCAGCGCGAGTTCTCCGCCCAGTCCTTCTTGAGCCGTGCCGCTTCGAGGTCGTAGTTCATCGTCGTTCTCCCATCGATCTGTCGGACCAAGCCCGCCCCCGCGGGGCGGGCGTCGATTCGGTG
>JAKLIE010000238.1 GCA_022709775.1 Pseudomonadota bacterium | reverse complement strand
CGTGACGCGCGGAATCTCCCCGCTGACGAAGAAGAGGTCGTCCAGCGCGAGCAGCGCGTCCTTCGCATGGACGACGCGCGCTCCGTGCGCCTCGAGCGCCGCCGCGCCCGGGACGTCGTCGAAAAGGTGCATCGATCCGTCGGGCGTGCGCGTCGCCCGCGTCCGGTACATGTCCGGATGCATGTAGGTCGGGATGGCGCGCCCGCCGTTTCTCGCCTGGGCCATGTCGAGCGCACGGAGCATGGCGCCGCCGTGGTCCCAGTGCCCGTGCGAGAGCATCATCGCGTCCACGGTGCCCATGTCGAATCCGAGACGCTCGACGTTGCGCTCGAAAACCGCCGCATCGGGGCCCGTGTCGAACAGGAACGTCCGGGAGACGCCGCCGCGCCAGGCGGTGATCGCGCACGAGAAGCCGTGCGCGGCACAGCACAGGCACGGCCCCGAGAGCACGCGGCCGCCGCGCCTCCAGAGCCTTCGGAACTCCGTCTCGACGAACTCGGGCGCGGTCGACAGGCTGTCCGTCGCGTTGTCGACGAGGACGAGGATCTCGATGCGATCGGCGATGGCCGGCGCGTGCATGGACTTCCCCCCCCGTGATTGTCAGCGACCGCTGGGCGACTGCTCGGGCGGAACCCGGGCACGCCAGATCGCGAAGGCGAGCGCCGCGAAGCAAGGCAGCATGAACAGCAGTTCGCCTGCGTCGACCGGCGTCGCGCGGTAGAAGAGCAGGATCAGCAGCGAGAGTCCGGCCAGCGCGGTCAGCGCGGCGCTCGCGGCGACGCGCGATGCGGAGATGCATCCGGTCACGGCGATCGCGACGACCACCGCGGCGAACGCGTAGATGCCCCAGGACATGATCGCGATGAAGCTCTGCAGCACCGCGTCGAGGATCTCCCAGAGGCCCTTGCTCGAGGCGACGCGGCCGATGGCGAGAAAGCCCACGGCCAGGGCCGCGTACGGCGCCACGACGAGCGTGGCCAGCACGTGCAGCAGCGGCATCACGGGGCGACGACCGGCGCTCGTCGGGTCGGGCGGCGCATCACGCCTCCGCAGCGAGCTCGGCGGCCGGCCGAACGCTCGCGAACGCCCCGTCGAGCGCCGCCAGGTAGGCGACCTGCACGTCCGCCGCGGACACCTGGCTCGCCCCGAACCGGAGGTCGCGCGTCGCGCACGCGTCGTGCGCGAGCGAGCACTTGAAGCCGAGGTCGGCCGCCGCGCGCACCGTCGTGTCGACGCACATGTGCGTCATCATCCCCGCGAAGACCAGCTGCGTCGCGCCCAGCTCGCGCAGGGACGCCGGCAGCTCCGTCTCGCGAAACGCGTTCGGGAAGTGCTTGACGACGACGCGCTCGCCCGCGGCGGGCTGCACGGCCGCGTGTATGTCGGCGCCCGGCGTGCCGGGAAGGAAGAACGTCGCGCCGGCGCGCGTTGCGACGTGCCGGACGTGCACGACGGGCAGCGACCGCTGCCGGAATGCCGCGAGCAGGCTCGCCGCCTGCCCGACCGCGGCGTCTGCGCCGACGAGCTCCATGCGGCCGCCGGGGAAGTAGTCGTTCTGCAGGTCGATGAGGACGAGGGCCTTGGACATGGAGCGCCTGGGGGAAGGGTGAGACCGCGGCGCCTAGCGTAATGCCGATCGAGCCGCGGCGGCGAGGAATTCTCGTTGCGCGGCGCGGCGCGGTGCCTCCCGGATCGCGCGCCCTCCCGTCGCCGGTCCCCTCGAGCGATGCGTCACACCCCGTCGTGAAGCACCGCCTCGACCTTGTTGCCCTCCGGATCGAGCAGGAAGGCTGCGTAGCAGCCCGGGTGGTAGCTGCGCAGGCCGGGCGGGCCCGCGTCGGAGCCGCCGGCGGCGATGCCCGCGGCGTGGAACGCGCGCACCGCCTCGCCGGAAGGCGCCTTGAAGCACCAGTGGCGGCGCGGATCCGGGACGGCACGATCGGACCGGAACACGCTGAGGTACGAGTGGAGCGCGACGGCCGGGCCGTTGCGCTCGCCGAATCCGATCGCGTCGTGCTGCTCGTAGGCCACCGTCGCGCCGAGCGCGGCCATGATCGCGCGGTAGAACGGCTTGGCGGCCTCGAGGTCTCGCGCCGTGATGGAGACGTGATCGATCAGTTGCATGTGTGACCCGCACGCTTGCGTGCGTCTACGGCTCGTTGCGGAGCGAGGCCGCCGCCGGCAGCACGAAGCAGACCTCCGCCCGGTGCCGAGCCACGCGAACCTCGTCTTCGGCGATCTCCCTGGCAGGATGACCGGGATCGGTGATGGCGCATCCTACCGACGCTTCAGATGCTGGTCGAAGAACTTCACCACCTGCTCGTTCATGGTCGCGTGGAAGGCCCTGCGATCGAACCCGTCCGGATCCGAGCATACCGCGGCCGGTCTGAGGATGCCGCACGGTGCGAGGAAGGACACATGGCCCGCGTCGGGGACCGAATGGAACTCGACCTTCGTCCCGAGTGCATCCCGGATCGGCTTCGCATTCGTGGCGTAGGGAACCCGCTCGTCCTTGTCGCCGGTCCAGAGCTGGATGGGTATCGACACGCCCGCCAGGGCGGCCGGCGTCATCGTGAAGCCCAGGCCCGGGGCGGCCAGGACGGCGGCTCTCAGCCCCGGGGTCGCTTGCATGGACTCGCCGGAGGACGAACCGGCATCGAGCAACGGGGACTTGAAATGCCGCAGCACGTCGCACACGAATTCCGGTGCCTGCGCGCAATGCGTCGCGACGAGCCGCATGTCCGGCTGGGCCCCGGCCGCCACGAGCACGGTGAAGCCGCCGGCCGAGAGTCCGAATGCGCCGACGCGGTCCGGGTCGATGCGGTCGCGCCCCGGCCATCGGGTGAGCATGTGCTCGACGGCCGCGCGGAACTGGCGCGTGCGTGCGCTGAACAGCGTCGCCGCTCCCGCGGCGCTCTGGTCGGCGAAGTTGTCGCCGGTGTGCATCGGCGCCGCGGCGACGTAGCCCGCGCTCGCGAGCGCGAGCGCCAGGTCGGCGTGACTCTGCAGGCCGCCGCCGTTGCCGTGCGAGATCACGACCAGGGGCAGGTCGCGTCCCGCGATCGGCGCATCGCGGGCGACGTCCATCAGCGTGACGCCGATCAGCGTCGTCGGCCAGGTGCGCGCCTCGGTCGGGTACCAGACGCCCACGGCGAACGGCTTCCCGTCGGTGTCCGTGGCGCGAGTCACCTGAAAGCCGACGGGACGCTCGGCGCGCAGCGCCGACCAGTACGCCGTGCCCGCCAGTCCGACCACCAGGACGGCGAGCGCGGCAAGAACGCGATAGACCCACTTCACGATTCGTCCTCGGATCCTGGTTCTTTCGAGCGTGCTTCGCGCTTGCCCGGCACTCGAAAGCAGCGGAACCGGTCAACGATGCCAGCGCAAATCGTGCCCGTTGACGATCGCAACGTCGCCGCGGCGAACGATGCGAGCGCGGCCGTGCCGGCACGCGATGGCGTCCGATGCCGTCAGGGCGTGGCCAGAAGCCACCTGAACGTGGCCCCGAGGCGATAGCTGCCGTCGTCGCGTCGAAAGGGCGCCAGTGCGGCTTCGTGCGCCTCGTCGACCGCTTCGGCGCTCGCGTGTTCCGAGGCCCTGGCCGCGGCCCCCGACGAGCCCAGTCCCCGCAGCGCAGTGGGCAAGTCCGGATAGTGCCACTCGCGGGCGACGTCGGAAACCTTCAATGCCGTGAGGCCGGCGCTCTCCGCGAACGTCGTCAATGCATTCGCGTCGGACAGCGCGAACGGTCCCGGCGATCCGGGCGGCGGAGGCGGCAGGTGCGGCTTGAGCGCCGTGCGAGCGCCGCCGCCTCCATTCCCTGCGGGCTTCCCCATGTCAGGACCACGATCCGGCCGGCGGGCTTGGAGACCCGCCTGGCTTCCGCGAGCGCCGCGACCGGATTGGCGGCGAACTGGAACGAGTTGAAGCCGGTCACGACGTCGAAGGTGCCGTCCGGAAACGGGAGCTCTTCCAGATCGGCATGGCGGAAATCCGCGGCGGCCACGCGTTCGCGTGCGATGCCGAGCAGGCTCTCGGCCGCATCGATGCCCCACACACCTCCGCGCCTCGACGCGACGCGAGCAGCGCGGCCATCCCGGCTCCGCAGCCGACGTCGCAGTACCGGGTTCCCGGACGAAGCGAAAGGCTGTCGAACACGGCCTCGTAGGCGGCGCTGCACTGGCCCTCCTGCACGTCCGCCCAGTCCCGGGCGCGCGTGCCCCAGAGCCGGCCGTTCGCGGGCGAGGTCTTCCTGTCGACGGCAGGTTTCACGGGCGACGCTCCAGGGACTCGGGGTCCGTGTGGCGGGTGGGCTCGTGGGATCGGACGTCGTGGCACGCCGGCGCGCGAAACGAGGCGAGGGA
>JAKLIE010000237.1 GCA_022709775.1 Pseudomonadota bacterium | reverse complement strand
GAGGGCGTACGGGTGCTTCCAGCGCGGCTCCGACCTGAGCCGCGCGAGCCACGCGTCGATGGCCGGGAACCCGGCCCAGTCTACCCCGATCTCGTCGTCGAAGAACAGGTAGCCGCAGATCGACAGGTCGGCGATCGTGAGCCGGTCCCCGACCACGTACCGGCGCCCCGACAGGTGCGCGTCGAGCACCCCCCAGGCGGCGCGGGCGCGCCTGCCGAACTCGGCCATCGCGCCGGGATCCGGATCCTTCGCGAGCGCGCGCATGAAGCGATAGGTCGCCGTGTAGCTCGTGAGCTTGTGGTTGTCCCACAGAAGCCAGCGCAGGATCTCGCGCCGCTCGTCGTCGTCGTGCGCGCCGTAGCGACCGAGCGAACTCGCGAGGTAGTCGAGGATCACGCCCGACTGCGTGATCGCACGCCCCCGGTGCTCGAGCACCGGGACCTCGGCCATCACGTTCAGCGCGCGGTAGGCGGGCGACTTCGTCTCGCCGCCGAAGTAGTCGACGAAGCGCGGCGCCCAGTCCGCGCCCGCGAGCTCGAGCGCGAGCGCGGGCTTGTAGGCGTTTCCCGACTGGGCGAAGCAGTGGAGCGTGTAGTCGGCCACCGGACGGTCCTTCAGCGCGACGGGGACGAGAGCCGCGCCCACAGCTCGACCAGGTTGCCCGCGGGGTCGCGCAGGTGCGCGACGCGCTGGAGCCACGTCGGCTCGTCGTGCGGCTCGCGGACGAGCACTGCGCCGCGCGACGTCGTCCGGGCGGCCGCCGCGTCGACGTCGTCGACCTGCAGGCAGACGACGACCGCGTCGCCCGCGCGAGGGGCCGAGCGGCCGACGACGGCGCCCATCGTCGCCTCTCCGACCAGCGCGAGGCGCGCGCCCGGCGTCTCGAACTCCGCGTAGATGCCCGGCACGTCGGCCGCAAGCTTCAATCCGACGACGTCGCGGTAGAACGCGATGCACGCGGGCAGGTCCGCGACGACGAGGCGCAGGTGCGACAGTGCGCGCACGCGACCCTCCTTCGCCGCGGCGGATCCCAGGAACCAGTCGATCTGGTCGAAGCGGTCGAGCCCCCAGAAAGGCTCGCCGTCGACGATGACGAAGGGCGAGCCGAACACGCCGCGCGCGAGCCCGGTGTCGACCTCCCGCTTCAGCGCGTCCTTCCACACCGGGTCGTCCACCGCCGCGCGAGCGGCCGCCGCGTCGACACCCGCTTCGCCCGCCACCGCCGCCGCGACGTCCGCGTTCGAGATGTCGCGATCCCCGGCCCAGTACGCGCGGAACAGCGCCTTCGCGACGCGCGCCGCCGACCCGGGATCGCGCGACTTCGCCCACAGCAGGATGCGCGCGGCGGCCTGCGTCGCGATCGGGAATTTCGACGGCATCCGGAAGTCCCCGAGGCCGTGGAAGCGGGAGCTCCGAGCGAAGTCGCGCTTCGAGTACTCGCCCTTCAGCGGGATCTCGGTGAGCGGCGCGGTTCCGGCGACCTTGAACGCGACGCCGAGCAGCATCGGCCGCCAGTCGACCGTCCTGCCGTGACGCGCCGCCAGCGCCTCGATGCGCTGCGCGGCGAGGTAGCCGTAGGGCGAGCTGAAGTCGAACCAGAACTCGATCGGCGCGGACACGGATCCTCCCTTTCAGCCTGCGAGGCTTCTGCCGATCACGAGGCGCTGGATGTCGCTCGTCCCCTCGTAGATCTGGCAAACGCGGACGTCGCGGTAGATCCGCTCGACCGGGAAGTCGCAGACGTAGCCGTAGCCGCCGTGGACCTGGATCGCGGCCGAGCAGACGCGCTCGGCCATCTCGGTCGCGTAGAGCTTCGCCATCGACGCCTCCTTGAGGCAGGGTTCGCCCGCGTCGCGCAGCGCAGCCGCGTGCCACACGAGCTGGCGCGCCGCCTCGATCTCGACCGCCATGTCCGCCAGCCTGAAGTTCACCGCCTGGTGATCGACGATCGGCCTGCCGAACGCGACGCGCTCGCGCGCGTACGCCAGCGCCGCGTCGAACGCCGCGCGCGCCATGCCGACCGCCTGGGACGCGATGCCGATGCGCCCGGCCTCGAGGTTCGCGAGCGCGATCCGGTAGCCCTGGCCTTCGTCGCCCAGGCGGCTCGCCGCCGGGACGCGGCAGTTCTCGAACAGGATCTGCGCGGTGTCGGACGCGCGCTGTCCCATCTTGTCCTCGACGCGCGCGACGACGTAGCCCGGCGTCTTCGTCTCGACGACGAACGCCGAGATGCCCTTCTTGCCGGCGGCGCGGTCGGTCACCGCGAAGACGACGGCCACGTCCGCGTGCTTGCCGGTCGTGATGAACTGCTTGACGCCGTTCAGCACGTAGCCGTCGCCGTCGCGCTCCGCGCGCGTCGTGATCGCTGCGGCGTCCGACCCGACGTGGGGCTCGGTCAGGCAGAAGCAGCCGAGCTGCTCGCCGCGCGCGAGCGGCGCGAGGTAGCGCGTGCGCTGCGCGTCCGTGCCGAACGCCGCGATCGGCCCGCACACGACCGAGTTCTGCACGCTCACGATCGTGCTCGTCGCACCGTCGCCCGCCGCGATCTCCTCGAGCGTCAGCGCGAGGGAGACGTAGTCGAGGCCCGCGCCGCCCCAGTCTTCGGGGACGACGACGCCCATCGCGCCGAGCCCGCCGAGCGCGGAGAGCTCCTCGCGGGGGAAGTGGTGGTCGCGGTCCCAGCGCGCGGCGTTCGGCGCGAGCCGCTCCTGCGCGAACGCGCGCATCGTGTCGCGGACGAGCTTCTGTTCGTCGTTCAGCAGCATCGCGTCACCTTGCCCCGGACGGAGGCCGGCGCGGCCCCGTCATCGCCGGCTCTCGAGCACCAGCCGCACCGCCAGCGCGCCGAACACGCCGGCGAGCAGTCGCCTCGACCACACCGTCCACCGGGACGCACCGGAGAAGCGGCGCTTGAGGTCCGCGGCCGCCAGCACGCACAGCATGTCGCACCCCGCGACGATCGCGACCTGCGTCGCGCCGAGGACGAGCGACTGCGCGAGCACGCTGCCGTGCGTAGGGTCGACGAACTGCGGGAACAGCGCGAGCTGGAACAGCGCGACCTTGGGATTCAGCACGCTCGTCAGCACGCCCGCCCGGTACAGCTTCCCCGCCGACGCGGGGGCCGGCGCGCTGCCGCCCGTCAGCGGCTTCGCGTCGCGCCACGTCGTCCATGCGAGCCACGCGAGGTACGCGGCGCCCGCGTAGCGGATCGCGTCGTAGGCGACGGGAACGGCCGCGAGCAGCGCGGACAGGCCGAACGCCGCGGCGAGGACGTGTCCGACGAATCCGGTCGTCGTGCCCGCCAGCGAGACGAGCCCTGCGCGACGGCCCTGGGCGACCGTGCGCGCGACGAGGTAGACCAGGTTCGGGCCGGGCGTGATCGCGAGCGCGACGCACGCCGCGGCGAAGAGGAGCCACGTGTCGAGTGCGATCATCGTTCCCTTCCCGGGCCCCGTGCGCGATCCGCGCGGCGCGTCAGACGAGCTCGATCGCCAGCGCGGTCGCCTCGCCCCCGCCGATGCAGAGCGAAGCGACGCCGCGGCGCCTGCCGTGCTTGCGCAGCGCGCCGAGCAGCGTGACGACGATGCGCGCGCCCGACGCGCCGATCGGATGGCCGAGCGCGCACGCGCCGCCGTGGACGTTCATGCGATCGTGGGGGATCCCGTGCTCCCGCATCGCCGCCATCGTCACGACGGCGAACGCCTCGTTCACCTCGTAGAGGTCGACGCCCTTCGCGGTCCACCCGGACCTGGCGTGCACCTTCGCGATCGCGCCGACGGGCGCGGTCGGGAAGTCGCCCGGCGCCGCCGCGTGCACCGCATGCGCGACCATCGCCGCCAGCGGCTTCAGGCCGCGCTGCCCGGCGGTCGAGCGGCGCATCAGCACGAGCGCCGCCGCGCCGTCCGAGATCGAGCTCGAGTTCGCGGCGGTCACCGTCCCGTCCTTCCGGAACGCGGGCCTGAGCGTCGGGATCTTGTCGGGCGTCGCCTTCGCGGGCTGCTCGTCCTTGTCGATCACGATCTCGCCCTTGCGGCCGGCGACCGTCACCGGAGCGATCTCCCAGGCGAACGTGCCGTCGTTGTTCGCCGCGAGCGCCCGCGAGAGCGACGTCAGCGCGAAGCGGTCCTGCTCCTCGCGCGTGAACGCGAACTTCGCGGCGCAGTCCTCGGCGAAGGTGCCCATCAGGCGGCCCTTGTCGTATGCGTCCTCGAGGCCGTCGAGGAACATGTGGTCGCAGACCGTCTGGTGGCCCATCCGGTAGCCGGCGCGGGCCTTCGGCAGCAGGTACGGCGCGTTGGTCATCGACTCCATGCCGCCGGCGACGAGCACGTCGGCGTCGCCTACGAGGATCTCGCGGCGCGCGAA
>JAKLIE010000236.1 GCA_022709775.1 Pseudomonadota bacterium | reverse complement strand
ACTTGCCGACGTTCGGGCGCCCCACGAGCACGACGACGAGTCCCGAGGCGAGCCGCACGCCGGTCGCGGCGCGCGCGAGGAGCGCATCGAGGTCCGCGCGCAGGCGCCCGAGCCGGACCGACGCGTCGGACGCGCGGACGAACTCGACGTCCTCCTCGGGAAAGTCGAGCGTCGCCTCGGTGAACATCCTGAGCTCCGTAACGGCGTCGACGATCGCGCGCACCTCGCGCGAGAATTCCCCCGCCAGGCTCCGGGCGGCGGCGCGCGCCGCGGTCGCGCTCGCCGCGTCGATCAGGTCGGCCACGCTCTCGGCCTGCGCGAGGTCGAGCTTGCCGTTCAGGAACGCGCGCCTGGTGAATTCGCCGGGCTCGGCGAGCCGCGCGCCCAGTTCGATGCAGCGGGCGAGCAGGAGCCGCATCGCCGCCGGGCTGCCGTGCCCGTGGAGCTCGACGACCGTGTCGCCGGTGTACGACGCCGGCGCGGGGAACAGGATCGCGAGCCCCCGGTCGATCGGTCCGCCCCGGGCGTCGCGGAACGTCGCGTGGGTCGCGAGCCGCGGCGCGAGGTCCCGGGCGAGGACGCCGGCGACGATGGCGGCGACGCCCCCGGCCGTCCCGGACACGCGCACGACGCCGATCCCGCCGCGCCCGGGCGGCGTGGCGACGGCGGCGATCGTGACGACGGGCGGGCGCGATTCCATGGCCGCGACTCTACCGGAGCGGGTCGCGGCATGCGGATTGCATGGCCGAAGCATCGTCGTCACGTCGTGCCACGGAATGGCCTGACCCCCGAAAGCGACCCCGTGATCGAGTCCGCAGTCCCTGCCCTCCGACCGCTGTCGGCGGGTGCCGCGCGTCGGCCACGCCTGACGTGGGCCGTCGCATTGGCGGCTCTGGTGACGGCATCCGGCGCGCTCGCCCAGGGCACGCTGCTCGGCCAGGCGCTCGCCATCGAGGCGAACCTGCAGGGATTTCCCGGTCGCGCCGAATCCGAGCTGGCGGCGCTGGCGGCGAACGCCGACGCGGCCCCGGTCGCGGAACGCCGGGTCGTCCTGGTGCTCCTCGGCCAGGCGAAGGTGCTGACCGGCAAGGTCGCCGACGCCGAAGATCTCGCCGACACCCTCGAAGGCACGACGACGCCCCGCTCCGGAGACCCGGCGGACCGCGCCGCCGCGCTCATCGTTCGCGGTGCGATCGAGTCGTCGTTCGGCGAAGCGTCGAAGTCGCTCGCGCTCGCGCAGATGGCGCGGGAGCTGGCGACCGGCACCGGCGACCCGCACCTGCAGTACTGGGCCGCGATGGCGGCGGGCACCGTGGCGCGCACGCGCGGGCGCCCCGAGGATGCGCTGGCGAGCCTCCAGGACGCGCTGTCGCTCGCCGAGGCCGCCGACAACGCGTTCCGCCGATCGAGCGCGCTCTACCAGTTGTCGGTGCTGCAGCGCGAGCTCAGGAACGCACCGGAAGCGCTCGCCTCGAGCCTCTCCGCGTACCGGTTCGCGGAGGCCGCGAAGAGCGCGTACGCGATGGTCAATGCGCGGATGGCGGAATCGGCGGTGATGGAGCTCCTCGACCGACCGGCGCGCGAGCTCGCGGCCATGCAGGAGGCGCTGGCCATCGCCCGCAGTTCGCGCTCGACGACCGCGGAGGCGAAGGCGCTCATCAACCTGGCCGACATCCGCCTGCGTCGCAAGCAGTTCACCGAGGCGGCCAACCTCGCGCGCCGGGCCTCCGCGCTCGCGCAGTCGCTCGGCGACATCGGGCTCGACGCGACCAGCAAGGCGAACCTGGGGTTCGCTCTCCTCGGCCTCGGGCGCGCCGCCGAGGGCAAGCGTTACGCCGACGAAGCGATGGCCGAGTACGAGCGCGCCGGCGCGATCACGGAAATCGCCGAGCTCGCCGGCGAGTACGGCCGCAGCCTCGAACAGTACGGCGACTTCAGGGGAGCGCTGGCGATGTTCCACCGCGAGCGCAAGCTGCACGACGAGATCGCGCTGCAGGCCCGGCAGCGCATCCTGCTCGAGGTCCAGGAGAAGTACGAGTCCGAGAAGGCGCGCCGCGAGATCGACCTCCTGAACCGCGAGAACGCCATCAAGACCACCGCGATCGCGAACCAGGCGCTCGTCCAGCGCATCTGGTGGCTGCTGGCCGCGCTGTTCGCGCTGTCGTTCGTCGTGGTCGCCGTGCTCTATCGCAAGCTGAGGGCCTCGAACCGGCTGCTCGCGCACACGAACGTCGAGCTGAGCTTCCTGAGCAGCCGCGATCCGCTGACCGCACTCTACAACCGGCGCTACTTCCAGAACTTCATCGACGCCGAGGTCCAGTCGCCGGTCCGGCCCGGCCGCGAGGACCGCGACGCTTCCCGCGCGCTGCTGCTGATCGACCTGGACCACTTCAAGGAGACGAACGATCGCTTCGGCCACGCGATCGGCGACGCGGTGCTCGTCGCCGTCGCCGAGCGGCTGCGCCATACCTTGCGCGAGTCCGACATGATCGTCCGCTGGGGCGGCGAGGAGTTCCTCGTGCTCGCGAAGACCGCCCCCGAGCGGGTCGACGAGATCGCCGCGCGCATCCTGCGCGCGGTGGCGGCCGAGCCGATCGTGCTGAACGACAAGGTGATCCGCGCGACGGTGTCGATCGGCTACGCGCCGTTGCCGCTGCCGCCCGCGCGCACCCCGCTCTCGTGGGACCGCGCCATCGGTCTGATCGACATGGCGCTCTACATGGCGAAGGTGAACGGTCGCAACCGCGCGTACGGCATCCAGCGGCTCAAGGGCGACGGCGATGCGTCGCTCGCGGCAGCCGAGCGGGACCTCGAGCGCGCATGGAAGGACGGTCTCGTCGACGTGGACGTCCTCTACGGTCCGCTGCCGTCGAGCGTGGTCCGGCTGGAGCCGCGCGACGCTCGCCCCGACCCGTCGGCGAGGGCTTCCCAGGGCTCGTAGACGCTGCCGGGACGCTCCCCGTGCCGCGCATTGCCTGCGCCGGCCGGAATCGCGAAGCCCTCCGGGGGGGAGGGCTTCGCGGGACGTCGCAGGCCGGTCGCCGTCAGCGCCGCTTCGCGGCCGCGAGCGCCTGTTCCTTCTCGAGCATCCGGTTCACCTGCCACTGCTGGGCGATCTGCAGGACGTTGTTGACGAGCCAGTAGAGCACGAGGCCCGCCGGGAAGAACAGGAACAGCACCGAGAACGCGATCGGCATGATCTGGAAGATCTTGGCCTGCACCGGGTCGGTGATCGGCGTCGGCGAGAGCTTGACCTGCAGCCACGCGGTGATCGCGTAGATCACGGGCAGGATGTACCAGGGATCGGGCGCCGAGAGGTCGTGGATCCAGCCGATCCACGGCGCGTGGCGCAACTCGACCGCGGACAGCAGCACCCAGTAGAGCGCGATGAACACCGGGATCTGCACGAGGATCGGCAGGCAGCCGCCCAGCGGGTTGATCTTCTCCTGCCGGTAGAGCTCCATCATCTTCATCTGGAGCTGCTGCTTGTCGTTCGCGTACTGCTCCTGCAGCGCCTTCAGCTTCGGCGCGACGAGCTTCATCTTCCCCATCGATCGCGCCGCCGCGGCGTTCAGCGGATAGAACGCGCCCTTGATCATGACCGTCATCGCGATGATCGCCCAGCCCCAGTTGCCGATCAGGCCGTGCAGCCACTTGAGCAGCCAGAACAGCGGCGCCGCGATCACGGTGAAGATGCCGTAGTCGACCGACAGGTCCAGCCCCGTCGCGACCTTCTTCAGCAGATCCTGGTCCTGCGGACCCACGAACAGCGGCACGGTGACCCGGGTGCTCGCGCCCGGGGCGGCGGCGCCCATCGGCACGATCACGCCGGCGGCATAGAGCCCGCCGTCGAGCTTGCGCGTGTAGAACTCGCGCGCCAGCTTCTTCTCGTCCGAGGGCAGCCACGCCGAGACGAAGTAGTGCTCGATCATGCCCACCCATCCGTCGGTGGTGCTCTTCGCGTACGGCACCTTCCGCGTCGGGTCCGCGGCGAGCTTGTCGATCTCGGAGGGCTCGACCTTCTTGAAATGGTCGGTTGCGTTGTAGACGACCGGACCGACGTAGGCGGCAGGGGCCATCGAGTTCTGCGGCACCGCCTGCTTGGTGTCGCGCGTGAGCTGGAAGTACGCGTACGGCGCCACCGGCGCGGAGCCTGCGTTGGCGACGTCGAACGTCGCGTCGATCAGGTAGCTCCCGCGATGGAACGTGAGCGTCTGCACGACCTTGTCGCCGTTGGCGCCGGTCGCGGCCAGCCTGACCTCGAGCTTGTCCTCGCCCGGCGCGAGCTCGCGCGGGCCCGGCAGCACCTCGTAGACCGTTCGGTGGTTCGGCATCCCCTCGCCGAGGAGCCCCGCCTGTGCGACGAACGTGCGCTCGGCGTTG
>JAKLIE010000235.1 GCA_022709775.1 Pseudomonadota bacterium | reverse complement strand
CGCTCTTGACCTGGATCAGAGTTTCGGAGCGCTGAGGCGTCAGGCGAACAGGTTGAGCACGGCGTCGAGCCCGCCGTGGTCGATCGCATGGGTCGCCTGCGCCCTGACGACCGGCTTCGCGTGCCACGCGACCGACAGGTCCGCCGCTAGCAGCATCGGCAGGTCGTTGGCGCCGTCGCCGATCGCCGCGACGATGCCGCCGTCGGCAGCGTACCGGCGACGCATCTCCGCGACCGCCTCGGCCTTGACGCGCGCGTCGACGACGTCGCCGAGCACACGGCCGGTCAGGCGGCCGGCGTCGATCTCGAGCGCGTTCGCGACCGCCATGTCGAATCCCAGGCGATCGCGCAGGCGCTCGGTGAAGTACGTGAATCCGCCGGACACGAGCAGCGTCCTCGCTCCGGCGTCGCGCGCACCGGCGAGCAGCGTCGTCGCGCCGGGCGACAGTTCGAGGCGCTCGCGATACACGGACTCGAGAGCGTTCGCATGAACGCCGGCCAGCAGCGCGACGCGGCGCACGAGGCTCTCGCGGAAGTCGATCTCGCCGCGCATCGCGCTGGCGGTCACCGCGGACACCTGCGCCCTGACGCCGGCGTAGTCCGCGATCTCGTCGATGCACTCGATCGTGATGAGCGTCGAGTCCATGTCGAGCGCGAGCACGCGCAGATCCGCGAGCCGGCGTTGCCGCGGCACGGTCGCGCAATCGAGGCCCGCGGACGCGCACGCCTCGCTCACGCCGTCGATGCGCCTCGCGCCGCGCAGGCGCCATGCCGCGACGGTGGCGCCGGGACGCGCCGCGATCGCTTCGATCGCATCGGGGTCGGCGAGGGCCGCCAGATGCGCGACTTCGTCGCTCGCGACCGACGGCGCCTGGACGACGATGTCGAAGGACGGGCCGGCCATGGTCGGCTCGCGTCAGGCTCGCGGCGCGGGGCCGCGACCGGCGTCGGAATGGAGGGGCGGCGGAAGCATCTGGCCGGGGAGCGGGAAGCGCCGGAACGGCCGGCGCCAAGAGCTCATTTTATCAGCGCGCACGCCGTCTTGCTGCGCCGCACACAGGCGCGAGCCGGCTACTGCACGGGCCCCGCGTCAGCGTCGCGACCGGGGCTTGGGCGCGCGTTCGCCGCGCGCGAGCGGCTGCGACACGTTCGGACGCGCCGCGCCGGGCGCCTCGGCGAGCGTGA
Organism: Pseudomonadota bacterium; assembly: GCA_022709775.1. The sequence continues at coordinate 3,210 of JAKLIE010000235.1, read as the reverse complement.
AGTCGATGCGGCTCTGTTCGAGGTCCACGCGCGCGACGACGACGCGCACGCGATCCGCGAGGCGGAAGACGACGCCGCTGCGCTCGCCGGCCAGCGCGTGCTGCGCCGGATCGAAGCGGAAGTAGTCGCGCGGCAGGTCGGTGACGTGAACGAGCCCGTCGACGTTGAGGCCGTCGAGCGTCACGAAGATGCCGAAGCTCGCGACGCCCGAGATCGTGCCGTCGAAGGTCTCGCCGACCTTGTCCTGCATGTACCAGCACTTGAGCCAGGCCTCGACGTCGCGCGTCGCGTCGTCGGCGCGGCGCTCGCACAGCGAGCAGTGCACGCCCAGCTCCGGCCAGTTCGCGCCCGCCGGCTTGTACTGGCCGCCGGCGAGCGTCGCCCGGATCGCGCGGTGGACGAGGAGATCGGGGTAGCGCCGGATCGGCGACGTGAAGTGCGCGTACGCCTCGTAGGCGAGCCCGAAGTGGCCGACGTTGTCCGGCCGGTACTGCGCCTGCTGCAGCGAGCGCAGCAGCACGGTCTGCAGGAGCCCGAAATCGGGCCGGTCGCGGACGCGGTCGATGAGCTTCGCGTAGTCCATCGCGGTCGGGGAGTCGCCGCCGGAGAGCGAGAGCGCGCTCGCGGCGAGGAACGTCTTCAGCTGCTCGAGCTTCTCGGGCGTCGGTCCCTCGTGGACGCGGTAGAGCGCCGGGTGTCCGGCCTTCGCGAGCAGGTCGGCCGCCGAGACGTTCGCGGCGAGCATGCACTCCTCGATCAGCTTGTGGGCGTCGTTTCGCGGCGCGGGCACGATCTTCTCGATCTTGCCGTGCGCGTCGAACACGAGCGCGAGCTCGACCGTCTCGAAGTCGATCGCGCCGCGCTTGTCGCGGCCCGTCGCCAGCACCCGGTAGAGCGCGTAGAGCGCCTGCAGGTGCGGCAGCAGCGCCTTCGAGCGCGCGTCGGTCGCGGTCGCCGGGTCGGATAGCCAGCCCCACACCTGGGTGTAGGTGAGCCGCGCTCGCGAGTGCATCACGGCCGGGTAGAACCTGTAGCGCCGGATCGCACCCGTGTCCGTGATCTCCATGTCCGCGACCATGCACAGGCGGTCGACTTCGGGCTTGAGCGAGCAGAGCTCGTTCGACAGCGCCTCGGGCAGCATCGGGATCACGCGGCGCGGGAAATAGACCGACGTGGCGCGCTCGCGCGCGTCGCGGTCGATCGCGTCGCCGTCCTTCACGTAGTGCGACACGTCGGCGATCGCGACGACGAGGCGGAAGCCCTTGCCCCTGCGCTCGCACCAGACGGCGTCGTCGAAGTCCTTCGCGGTCTCGCCGTCGATCGTGACGAGCGGCAATCCGGTGATGTCCTCGCGACCCTTGCGCTCGGCGTCCTGCACCTCCGCCGGCAGGCGCTTCGCCTGCGCCGCGGCGGCCTTGGAGAATTCGAACGGCAGCGCGTGCTTGCGCAGCGCGATCTCGATCTCCATGCCGGGGTCGGTCGCGCGGCCCAGCACCTCGACGACGCGGGCGATCGGCTCGCGCTCGGCGGTCGGATACTCGACGATCTCGACGACGACGACGTCGCCGGTCTTCGCCTTGCCGCGGCCGTCCGCCGGAACGATGAGGTCCTGCGCGATGCGGCGGTTCTCGGCGACGACGAAGAAGACGCCGCGCTCCTCGTGCAGGCGGCCGACGACCTCGCGGTGCGCCCGCTCGAGCACCTCGACGATCTCGCCCTCGGGGCGCCCGCGGCGGTCGGTGCCGGTGATGCGCACGGCGACGCGATCCCCGTGCAGCGCCTTGTGCATCTCGCGCGCCGGCAGCGCGACGTCGGGCCCGTCCGCGTCGCGGACGAGGAAGCCGTAGCCGTCCGGGTGGCCCTCGAGCCGCCCGGGGATCAGGTCGAGCTTGGCGGCGAGGCAGACCTGCCCCCTGCGGTTGACGAGCACCTCGCCGCGCTCGCGCAGGCTCGCGATCGCGTCGTCGAGAGCCCCCCGGCCGGCGCGCTTGAGGCCGAGCCGGTCGGCGAGCTCGTCGGGGGCGAGCGGAATTCCGGCCTCGGCGAGGGCGGCGAGGATCGTCGGAGGCGTGGGCAGGGGGGGCGGGGTCTTCTTTGACACGGGGGAAAATGCCTTTTAAAATATTATGTTCCGGTCGCCCAGATGGCGGAATTGGTAGACGCACCAGTTTCAGGTACTGGCGGGTAACACCGTGGAGGTTCGAGTCCTCTTCTGGGCACCAATCGAGATCGGCCGCCGTCGCCCCGGAGGGTGCGGCGGAATCAGCAACCCGACGCCCGCAGCCGCGGGCGTCGTCGTCTTCGCGACCGCCCGACAGGCTAGTGCGCGAGTCGCGCCTTCAGCTCCTGCGGTCGCATCCGGTCGTAGATCTCGAAAGGCTGGTGGATCCACGGGTTGTCGGGCAGGTAGTCGACGTGGAAGTCGGGCCGGAACACCGAGCAGGCCTTCCACCAGAGCACGGCGCTCCTGAGCGAGACGATGTGGGGATGGCGCTTCGGCAGCTCGGCGACGACCTTCGCGAGCGTGTGCCCGGAGTCGACCATGTCGTCGACCAGCAGCACGCGGCTGCCGAGCGTCGGGGAGGTCATCGTCATGTGCTCGGCGATCACCAGGTCGCCGCGGACGGTGCCGGCCTCGGCCGCGTACGAGTGCGTCGACAGGATCGCGAGCGGCTTCTCGTAGATGCGCGACAGCACGTCGCCGACCCGCAGGCCCCCGCGCGCGATACATATGATCTGGTCGAACGCGTAGCCCGACTCGTGCACGACGAGCGCGAGGCGCTCGATCAGCGTGTGGTACTGGTCCCAGCTGACGTGCAGGCTCATGGCGACGTCGTTCCGTTGCGGTGTTCGTCGTGGACCCGGTGCGGCCCTTCGAGGCGCCAGTCTACTGGAGGAACGGGTGCCGGACGAGGATCGTCTCGTCGCGGTCCGGCCCGGTCGACACCATCGCGATCGGCACGCCGGTCATCGCCTCGATTCGCCTGAGGTAGGCGCGCGCGTTCGCGGGCAGCGCGTCGAACGACCTCGCGCCGACCGTGCTCTCGTGCCATCCCGGCATCGACTCGTAGACCGGCACGCAGCGCGCGACTGCGTCTGCGCCGGTCGGCACGAGTTCCGCCGGCTTCCCGTCCACCGTGTAGCCGGTGCACACGCCGATGCGGTCGAGGCCGTCGAGAACGTCGAGCTTCGTGACGCACAGCCCGTTCA
>JAKLIE010000234.1 GCA_022709775.1 Pseudomonadota bacterium | reverse complement strand
GTCGAGCGCGTCCGGCGGGAACCTGAGGTCGAGCACGAGCAGCGTCATCGTCACCGCGAAGATGCCGTCGGTGAGCGCCTCGAGGCGGGCTTTGGGGAGCGGGATCGGCGCGTTCATCCGGGTCGTGGGGCGCCCGTGCGGCGGCCCCCAGTCTATCGGGGATGACCGTCGCGCGATAACTCTTTGATTGCAAAGGCCTCGGACTTTGGGCGCCCCCGATCCGTCCCGGCGTACCCATCTTGCCTGGGAGGTGGATTCCGTCGTAGAATCAACGTCTTTTTCGCCCGGCCCGGAACCCACGATCATGGTTGTCATTCGACTCGCCCGCGGGGGCGCCAAGAAGCGCCCGTTCTACAACGTCGTCGTCGCCGATTCGCGCAATCGCCGCGACGGCCGCTTCATCGAGCGCGTCGGGTACTACAACCCGATCGCGTCCGGCAAGGAGACCGGGCTCAAGCTCGAGCTGGAGCGCATCTCGTACTGGAAGGACCGCGGCGCCAAGCTCTCGGACACGGTGGCGATGCTGGTGAAGCGGTCCGGCACCCCGGCGTCCGCGCCGGCGGTGGCTGCCTGACGGACGCGAACGACGCGTACGTCGTCCTGGGCCGCGTCGTCGGTCCTTGGGGCGTGCGCGGATGGGTCAGGGTCGCGCCGTACGGCGACGGGCCGGAAGGCCTCGTCGCGCAGCGCACCTGGTGGCTGTGCGCTCCCGGCGGCGACCGGCAGCCGCGCAAGGTCGTCGAAGCGCGCGCACACAGCGGAACGGTCGTGGCGGCGCTCGAGGGCTTCGGCACGCCGGAGGCCGCGGCGGTGCTGAAAGGGTCCGAAGTAGCGGTGCCGAGGGCGGCGCTGCCGAGGCCGAAGAAGGGGGAGGTGTACCACGCCGACCTGGTGGGTCTCGACGTCGTGAGCTCGTCGGGGCGATCGCTGGGCAAGGTCGTGGCGATGGAATCGTTCGGCGCCCATCCGCTGATGCGCGTGCAGGGCGGCGAAGGCGGCGGCGATCCCGCCGGGCGCCTCGTGCCCTTCGTCGAGCCGATTCTGAGGGCGGTCGACCTGGAGGCGCGACGGATCGAGGTCGACTGGGAGCCGGAGTACTGATGGGCAGCCCCGGACGGGGCGCGGCGGAGCGGGCGGACGGCACGATGCGCATCGACGTCGTCACGCTGTTCCCCGCGATGGTCGGGGAGGCGGCGAAGGTAGGGATCACCGGCCGGGCGGCGGAGCGCGGACTGTGGTCGCTGCGGTGCTGGAACCCGCGCGACTTCGCGACCGACGCGCACCGCACGGTGGACGACCGGCCGTACGGCGGCGGGCCGGGGATGGTGATGATGGCCGCGCCGCTCGCTGCGGCGATCGCGGCGGCGCGGCACGCGCAGCGGGGCGAAGGCGTGGCCCGCTCGCACACGATCCACCTGACGCCGGCGGGACGGCCGCTGACGCACGCGAGGGTCGCCGAGCTGGCCGCGGACCGCGCGACGGGGCTGGTGCTGCTGGCGGGGCGCTACGAGGGCATCGACGAGCGTCTGGTCGAGCGTGAAGTGGACGAGGAGATCGCGATCGGCGATTTCGTCGTCAGCGGCGGCGAGCTGCCGGCGCTTATGCTGATCGACGCGCTCGCGCGGCAGCTGCCGGGGGCGCTGAACGACGCGCAGTCGGCGGTCGAGGAGTCGTTCGTGACGGGGCTGCTCGATTGCCCGCACTACACGCGACCTGAGGTCTACGAGGGCATGAAGGTGCCCGACGTGCTGCTCTCGGGGCACCACCAGGCGATCCGGCGCTGGCGCCTCGAGCAGTCGCTGAAGAGGACGACGGAACGGCGGCCGGACCTCCTCGAGGGGCGGGCGTCGTCGAAGGAAGAACGGGAAGGCCTGGCGAGGATCCGCGACGAGACGTCGCGGACCGGCCGGGGGAAATAGCGGCAACGGCAACACGACGTCATCAACCAGAAAACGGGCCCACGTCCGGCGCCGGAAGGTACTCCTCCGCGGCGCCCGACCTCTGGTCCCCGCATACGCAACCAAGGAAACGAGACCATGAACATCATCGAGACGCTGGAGCGCGAGGAGATCGCGCGACTGGCCAAGACCCTGCCGGAGTTCTCGCCGGGCGACACCGTCGTCGTCAACGTGAACGTCGTCGAAGGCGAGCGCAAGCGCGTGCAGGCCTACGAGGGCGTCGTCATCGCCAAGCGCAACCGCGGCCTCAACTCGTCGTTCGTCGTGCGCAAGATCTCGAGCGGCGAGGGCGTCGAGCGGACGTTCCAGTCGTATTCGCCGCTGATCGCCTCGATCGAGGTGAAGCGCAAGGGCGACGTGCGCCGCGCCAAGCTCTACTACCTGCGCGCGCGTTCGGGCAAGTCGGCGCGCATCCGCGAGAAGCTCACGACGAAGGCAGGCAAGGCCGAGTAGGTCCGGGCCCGCCCGGACCGGCTCCCGCGCGGGGCCGGAGCGATGGTCGCCGGACACCGGCGCCCGGCGCTCCGGCCCCGCGCCCGTTTTCGCGCTCTCCCGGCGCGCTTCTTGCGTGGTTGCCTTGTCACGACGACCCTTTTCAACCAAGATTCCACCGTCATAAGCCGGGATCCGAGGACCGCCGGGACCCCGAAACGCGCGCATGAAGGCCACGCTTTACGAGGCGCTGGGCATACCGCAGGCCGCCTCCGACGAGGAGGTGCGTGCGTCGCTGCGCCGCCTCATCCGCAAGTACTACGCGAAGACGCGCGACGGGCAGGGCAACGTCGAGGAGGCGCTGCGCTTCATCAACCACGCCAGCCGGATCCTGTCCGACCCCGAGCGGCGCACGCGCTACGACACCGAACTCGCGCTCTCCGACGGCACGACCGAGCAGCGGATCGCGCACGTCGTCACCAACGCGGTCGCCGAGGCCGGCGAACAGACGGACGTGGGAGCCGAGGCCGTCGACAGGGCCGCGGCCGCCGACGTTCTCGACGACGAGGCGCTCGAGGCCGCGCTGACCGCCGCCGACGAGCGCCAGGAGCCTTCCCTCCACCATCCGGGACTCACCGAGCGCGTGTCGACGCTGGGCCGATCGCCCGTCGTCACGCTGGCGCTGTGCGCGCTGTTCGGCGCGTTCATCGCCGCGGCGATCGTCTTCGTGACGCCGGCCGACGCCGTGCTGGTCGCCAAGCAGGTGCTCGTCTGGCTGACGCTGGGCCTGCTCGGCCTCACTGCCGTCTACGGCGCGGTGCACGGCATCGCCTGGGCGTCGCGGCGGCGCACGCCCGCCGCGCCCGCACTGCAGCCGCAGACCGACCTCGCGATCCTCAACTGGCGTCGCGAGAAGAGCGTCTTCCTCGGCACCAACCAGCCGCAGGAGGACGCGAGCTGGATCTTCCAGCTCCGGATGGCGGAGCTCGAGCGCGCGAAGTCCGGTCGCACGAGCGAGCCGCGCCCGTGGCAGCGCCTGGGCGCGCGGCTTTTCGACTACGCGATCTGGGGGCTCGTGCTCGCGCTCCTGCTCTCGGAGCTCCGGGGCGCGGGCGCCGTGCCGGAGCACGTCGCGTACTGGCTCGGGCATCCGCTGGTCGCGCCGATGCTCATCACCGGCACGTGGGTGCCCATCGAGGCGCTGCTGATCGCGTCGCTCGCGACGACGCCGGGCAAGTGGCTGTTCGGCGTCTACCTGCAGTTCTCGATCTCCGACGCGTACGCACGGCGCGACTCGCGCACTCAGTTCGCGCGCGGTCTGAAGCGCGCGTTCCGCGTCTGGTGGGAGGGCGTCGGATGCGGTTTCCCGCTCGTCGCGCCCTTCCTGGTCGCGGTGGCGTACGAGAAGGTCACGGTCCGGCAGGAGACCGACTGGGACTTCGCGTACGACTGCCTCGTGACGCACGGGCCGCCCGGCGTGCTCAACCTCGTGACCGGCGTCTGCGGGCTCGCCGCGATGCTGTGGCTCTACGGCGTCGCCTGGCACCAGCCGATGGCGGATTCGATCACCTGGGCGCGCGCGACGATCACCGACGCGATCCCGTCGACGGCGACGCTGCGCAACTTCTCGGGCGGCGGCGCGATCGGCGGGCTCGCGCCGTCGACGCCGGCGCGCACGATCACGCCGGCGTCGACGGCGCCCTCCGCGCCGGTGCCGTCGCGCGCCGGCGAGCCCATCGACTCGGAGCTCTACGCGAAGTTCGCCGAGCGGCGCTCGCGCGTGGCCGTGCTCGCCGTCGAGGGACCGCGCATGCTGCGCGCAGGCAACTGGCGGCGCGCGGGCGAGCTCTGCCGAGCGTGGACGGAGCTCGACCTCGGCAACCCCGAGGCGTGGCGCTGCCTGGGCCAGGCGATGCAGGCGCAGGGCTACCACCAGGAAGCGATCGCCGCGTTCCGCAAGGCCAAGCAGTACGACCCGGGCGACCGCACGCTCGATGCGGCGATCGA